>JBGSKP010000095.1:0-11501 GCA_041741175.1 Thiocapsa sp.
GTTGGCGCCCATCGCGCCGATGGGGCCGGCCAAACCAGCCCCTATGCCCGACCCGCTTATCGCATCGGACGCGCCGGCCCGGGCTTCCTCGTTCGACAGGACATCGACGACGGGTTGCGACTCCGTCGCCGGTGTGCTCGATCGCTTCCGAATGGCTTACAACGCCGGCTCGCTGGACGCGCTCATGGCCCTCTACGCAGATGACCCGCGCGAACGCGGTGTCCAGGGTCGTCCCGGCATACGCCGCCTTTACGCGCGTTTGTTCGAGACGACGTCCAATCGGCGAATTACCTTTTTCGGAACGAAGGCGCGCGTCGCGGAGCAAGGCCAGTGCGGCCTGCGCGCGCGATTTCGTGTGACCTATCAGACCTCCGACGGCAGCCCGGTCGAGCAGCTCGGCACCATCGACGTCTTGCTCGACCGTGCCGGTTCTGTTGCCCGCATTCTGAGTATTTCATACTGATCCGCGCAGGCGCGCGGGCTTACTTGCCGCTTTGCAGCCTGTCTCGGATACACTAGCGCAATCTTCGGAGATTAAAGGGCGACAGTCATGAGCTCAGTCGTCGAGCTTTACGAAGCACTGGCCAGCGCGCCGGACGAGCGGGCGCGGGCACGTGTCATCGCCGAGGCATTCGAACGTCTCGAAGAGCGCTATCCGCACCTGCCGGATCTGGTGACTCAAGCGCATCTGCGGGAGACGGAGTTGCGGCTTCGCAAGGACATCGAGCAGGTTCGAGCCGATCTGATGCTGCGTCTGGAAGAGCTGCGCGGCGATGTCAAGACGGAGATCGAGCAGTTGCGTGGTGAGGTCAAGACGGAGATCGAGCAGTTGCGCGGCGAGGTCAAGCGGGATATCGAGCAGTTGCGCGGCGAGGTCATGACGGCGATCGAGCGCAGCCGCAATACCCTGCTGATGTGGCTGGTCCCGTTGATGTTTGCGCAAGTCGGGGCAACGGCTGCACTGGTCAGGCTGCTGTGAGGCAAGCAGCGCGGGGTTATCGCCTAAGATGCCCCCGCGCACCGGATGTTCAAGAAACGGAGATCAGCGTGAGTACAACGGGCGGAAATGAGCCAACTATCTACGTCGCCGGACACCGCGGTATGGTGGGCGCGGCGATCATGCGCCGGCTCGCGGACAGCGGATGCACGGCGATCCTGACACGGACGCATCGCGAGCTGGACCTGACAGATACGGCCGCGGTCGATGCCTTTTTCGCCGCGGAGCGTCCGACCCAGGTCTATCTGGCGGCGGCCAAGGTCGGGGGGATCTGGGCGAACGACACCTATCCGGCCGAGTTCATCCATCAAAATCTGATGATTGAGGCCAACATCGTCCATGCCGCCTGGCGCCATGGCGTGGAACAGCTGCTGTTTCTCGGCAGCTCCTGCATCTATCCGCGGCTGGCGCCGCAGCCGATCGCCGAGGAGGCCCTGCTAACCGGGCTGCTGGAGTCGACCAACGAACCCTATGCGATTGCCAAGATTGCCGGGATCAAGATGTGCGAATCCTACAATCGCCAGTACGGGACTGATTTTCGCAGCCTGATGCCGACCAATCTCTACGGGCCGGGCGATAATTTCGATCTGGAGAACAGCCACGTCATCCCGGCCTTGTTGCGCAAGTTCCACTCGGCCAAAACCGAAGGTGCTGACGCGGTGACGGTGTGGGGAACCGGCACGCCGCGCCGCGAGTTCCTGCATGTCGAGGATCTGGCCGATGCCTGCGTGCATCTGCTGGGTCTGGATGCCGAGACCTATCGCGCACACACACGCCCCATGTGCTCGCATGTGAACGCCGGCACCGGCGAGGACGTGAGCATCCGCGAACTCGCCGAGACGGTCGGGGCGGTCGTCGGCTATCAGGGCAAGATCCGCTTCGATACCACCAAGCCCGACGGCACGCCGCGCAAGCTCCTGGATGTGAGCCGCCTCGCGGCGCTCGGCTGGAAGGCACAGACCCCTCTTCGCGCGGGACTGGCGCAGACCTATGCCTGGTTCCTCGCGCATCAACAGGACTTGAGGATGTGACGATGAAGAAAGCGCTGATCACCGGGATTACGGGTCAGGACGGTGCCTATCTGGCCGAGCTATTGCTCGGCAAGGGCTACGAAGTCCATGGCATCAAGCGACGGACCTCGCTGTTTAACACCGACCGCATCGATCATCTGTATCAGGATCCGCATGAGTCCGGCCGGCGCCTCATCCTGCATCATGGCGATATGACCGATTCATCCAGCCTGATCCGCATCATGCAGCAGGTTCAGCCCGACGAGCTGTACAACCTGGCGGCGCAGAGCCATGTGGCGGTCTCGTTCGAAGAACCCGAGTACACTGCCGATTCGGATGGTCTGGGCACCCTGCGTTTGCTCGAAGCGATTCGCATCCTCGGGCTCGACCGCAAGACGCGGTTTTATCAGGCGTCCACCTCCGAGCTGTACGGCCAGGTGCAGGAGGTGCCGCAGAGTGAGACCACGCCCTTTTATCCGCGCTCGCCCTATGCGGTGGCCAAGCTCTACGCCTACTGGATCACAGTTAATTATCGCGAAGCCTACGGCATCTACGCCTGCAACGGCATCCTCTTCAACCACGAGAGCCCAAAGCGCGGCGAGACCTTCGTCACCCGCAAGATCACCCGTGGGCTGTCGCGCATCAAGCTCGGCCTGCAGGACCGGATCTATCTGGGCAACCTGGACGCGCGGCGTGACTGGGGCCATGCGAAGGACTATGTGCGCATGCAATGGATGATGCTTCAGCAGGACGAACCGGAGGATTTCGTGATTGCCACCGGGCATCAGTACTCGGTGCGCGACTTTGTCACCGCCGCGGCACGCGAGGTTGGCATCGCGATGCGCTGGGAAGGCGCGGGCGAAGGCGAGAAAGGTTTCAACGCCGCCAACGGTGCCTGCATCGTCGCCGTGGATCCTCGCTACTTCCGCCCGACTGAGGTCGAAACCCTTCTCGGCGACGCCACCAAAGCCCGCGAGCGACTCGGCTGGGCGCCCGAAATCACCTTCGATGAGCTGGTCGCCGAGATGATGCGCGAAGACCTCAAAGAAGCCGAGCGCGACGCACTCTGCCGTCGCGAGGGCTTCAATGTCGCGGAACGGCACGAGTAAAGCCCCGCTTTGCGGCGGCTTCAGAAACCCGTGAGCCCGACCGGCTCGCCACGCCAACCGTCGCCAGGGAGTCCCCTGCGACGGCTTGATCTGACCCCTGACTACGTATCCGATTCGGTTGGGTAGGTAATCGGATCAGCGCAGCGCATCCGCTATCCTCGTCAGTCCGGTGCGCTGGTCGCACGACCTGGGCGGCGGCGCTGGCTGCGGCGATGCCGACGTCATCCTTGAGGCCCGATCTGCTTTCGTCATGGTATGGTCCGGCTCTCCGTGCCTATACCCCGGATGGACTGCGTGAACAACTGCAACGCGGGATCATGATCAATGCGTTCATCGAGGCCGAGCTGTTGTCGACGATCCAGATCACTGATGCCCAACTGCAAGCTTTCTACGGCGAGCATCCCGAGGCGTTCAGTCAGCCGGAATCGATGCGCGCCAGCCACATCCTGATCGGCGTCGACGCCGGTGCCGGTACCGAGGAGCAGGAGAAGGCCAAGCGCAAGGCCGAGGAGATCCTCGACCAGGTGAAGTCCGGAGCCGACTTTGCCGAGTTGGCCAAGAGTGAATCAACCTGTCCCAGCGCTCCACAAGGTGGCGATCTGGGCGAGTTCAAGCGGGGTCAAATGGTCGCGCCCTTTGAACAGGCCGCTTTCGGTCTGGAACCGGGCGGTGTGAGTGAGCTGGTGGAGACCCAGTTCGGCTATCACATCATCAAGGCAACGGGCAAGAATGTCGCTGAAGTGGTGCCCTTTGAGGACGTGAAGGACCGCATCGAGAAGCAGTTGAAGGCGCAGCAGGTGCAGCAGCAGGCCATGGCCAAGGTCGAGGAGTTCAGAAAGACCTCTGTAATCGAGTTTTCCGAACAGAATCAGTAATGTGATGAGGTTCCAGCCTCAACCCCGGCATCGCGCCGATCAGGCCATGAGGTTATCGGCCCCGGTGCCGGGACGCGAGGCTCCATTGATGGAGATCGAGCCCCGGCATCTGCTGCCGACTGCCCCACGCGTTAAGGCCGTGACGGCTTGATGCGGAAGAGCGTGGTTGTGCCGCTGACCTCATTGGCGACGACCAACAAGGGGACACCCCGGATCGGGCTGTTGCGACTCTCGATCACTGTGAGTCCCTCGGGGCCCAAATCACCTGCCTCCGCCGTATCGGGTTCGAAACCAAAGTCACGGTTGTTGATGTACTGAACAAATGTCGGGGCAAACGGGTTGGTCACGTCGTAAACCATGATACCGCCGATGCGCTCGAGCCCGATGAAGGCGTAATTCCTGCCCCACAGCTTGGCGACTGTCACGCCTTCCGGTTCCGGCCCCTTGTTGTCGCTGCGGTTGTCGAACGCGTTCTCTTCGTGGTTTGAGTTGAAATACTGCGGATAGGTATCGGCCGTGATGCGCTCGAAGTCGGCACCGCTGTCGTAGACCTGCTTGAGATTAGCGTTCCAGATCGAGAACGAGCGACCACCGAAGGCGTAGAGCTCATCGTACAGGCCGGTTTGCGGGTTAGCTCCGTTGGCGGTCGTGACAGTCAATCGGCCGAGATTCCCGTCCTCCTGCAATACGTTCGCGTTTGGGAAGACCGAGGGGTCTAAACTGAGATCCTTGACGCGCTCTTCTTCGCTGAAACCGTCGTAGTCGCGGGCGTCGCCCTCGTTGGCGGTGACGATAAAGGTTCGTCCCCGATATTCGTAGCTCGCGATTGCGTCCGGCATGTACATCCCGAAAACCGGCCAGTTGGCGATGTTGATGTCGCCGTCATCGTCGCTCGCGTCCAACTCATTCCCTGCCAAGGCGTGGTCCTTGAAGTCCAAGCCACGAATGGCCGTAAACCTGCCGGACTCGATGTTCAGTCGCGCGATGGCATTGTTCTCCTGAAGCGAGACCCAGGCGGTCTTGGAATCCGAGGCAACCGTGACGTATTCCGGCTCCAGATCCTGCGCGACGGTGGCTTTGGGTCCGAAAACGCGCACCGAAGGGTCAAGCGCGACGTTATTGAACGAGGTGAAGCCGGCGGTCCGAACGTTGGCCTGCTTGAGAGCGCTGATGTTGCGGGGCAGGTCAATGATGCTCACCGAGCCTTCGGGATCCAGGGTGTACGCATCATTCGGTTCACCTTCGTTGGCGACAAGTACCCGTTTGCCGTCCGGCGTGAAGGTCAGCATGTCCGGCAAGGCGCCGACCTGTACGGACGCCAGGATGCGGCCGTTGGCGTTGAAGAAAACAGCCTTCCCCGGATTGGTCTTCGGGTCGGCTTCGACAGCGGCGACCACCACGCCTCGATGGACGTCGACGCTGTTCACGACGCCTTCCAGATCGATGCTCCTCAGGAGTTTCGGTGAAGCCGGCCGGCGAATGTCAAGCACATCGACCTTCCCGCTTTTGGCGTTGACCACGAATAAACGCTGCGTCCAGGGATCGTGGGCAACGATCTCGGCGGCCGATTCGTTGAAGGCGCCGGATGAGTAGGTTCCGATCGGGGTGAGACTGATCGCCGTCGTTGGGGCGCCAAGGGCAGCCTGGGCGTTGATGAACAGACTCAGTGCCACGGTGCAACCAGTCGTGGTTTGAGCAAATCGGGTTGACTGCATGAGCTTGGTTATCCTGGTCGGGGTGCTTAAAACGACCATTATCGGGACCGGCCATGACGGTCCTGTGACAGCGTTCTGACGGGTGTGGGATTGCGGATTGTTTGGCGAGCGCGTCACCGCGGAGGCATGAGTCGAGGCACGGCGAAGTCCGAATGACTTGATGGGCCTCGCTGATAAGACTGGCCAAGCGTCGAGCACGAGGCCATGGAATGGTCGCGTTGTACGCGACCCCGCTGGCCAGCATGAGACGGCGACTGCAAGTCAACGATTCCAGGGGGTGGATTGTTTCGCGGAGCCCGTCGGCGAGGTTTTTGGCTGCTCGTCTGAACAGGGCCCTTCCGGTCTACCTTGCGCGCTCGCGCGCGATGGCGCGATAGCCGATGTCGCGCCGGTACTGGCAGCCTTGCCACCTGATCGATGTGATGGTCTGGTAGGCCAGGGACTGTGCCTCGGCAACGCTGTTTCCCAGGGCGGCGACGCAGAGGACGCGGCCGCCGCTGGTCAGGATCTGCGAATCCTGGAGCCTGGTGCCGGCGTGGAAGACCTTGGCGCCGGCGGGTAGGTCTGAGTCCAGGCCCGAGATGGGATGGCCGCTCTCGTAGTGATCCGGGTATCCGCCGGCGGCCATGACCACGCCGAGTGCCGGTCGCGGATCCCAGGTGGCCTCGATCCGATCCAGTCGGCCTTCGACCGCGGCGAGACACAACTCGACGAGGTCCGATTGCAGACGCATCAACAGGGGCTGGGTCTCCGGATCGCCGAGCCGGCAATTGTATTCCAGAACCTTGGGTGTCCCGTCGGCGGCGATCATCAGCCCCGCATACAGGAAGCCGAGATAGGGGATGCCCTCGCTGGCGAGTCCGGCGACCGTCGGTTCGATGACTTCGCGCATGATGCGCCCGTGGATCGCCGGGGTGACGATGGGTGCGGGGGAATAGGCGCCCATGCCGCCGGTGTTGGGTCCGCGGTCGCCGTCGTCGCGTGCCTTGTGATCCTGCGAGGTGGCGAGGGGCAGGATGTGCGCGCCGTCGACCATGACGATAAAACTGGCTTCCTCGCCGGTGAGCCAGTCCTCGATGACCACGCGATTGCCGGCGCTGCCGAAGCGGCCGGCGCCGAGCATGTCGCGCACGGCCACCTCGGCGGTTGCCAGATCCTCGGCCAGGATCACGCCCTTTCCGGCAGCCAGACCATCGGCCTTGATGACGATCGGCGCACCCCTCTCGCGCAGATAGGCCAGCGCCGGGTCGATCTGGGTAAAGACGCCATAGGCTGCCGTCGGGATCCGATGTCGCGCGAGAAAGTCTTTGGTGAAGGCTTTGGAGCCTTCCAGTTGCGCGGCCACCTGGCTTGGTCCGAAACAGGGAAGCCCGGCCGCCTGGAAGGCATCGACAATGCCGATGACCAGGGGGGCTTCCGGACCGATGATGGTCAGACCGATCGCCTGTTCGGTCGCGAAGCGAACCAAAGCGGGCACATCGTCAGCGGCGATCGGTAGATTTTCGACCTTTGGTTCCTGTGCCGTTCCGCCGTTGCCCGGCGCTACAAAGACGCGCTCGGCGCGTGGCGACTGAGCGGCCTTCCACGCGAGCGCATGCTCACGTCCACCCGCCCCGATAATCAGGATCTTCATAACCGCCCCGTCGATGTCAGTGAGTCTTAAAGTGTTCGTGATCCTAAACCGCGTCCCGTCGAGCCCCCCGGCTTGCGCTCAGATCGAGCCGAATGGTAAGCAGAGCGGATCAGACCAGACGCGGTTTAGTCTGAGACAAATGAGGCGACGCCGCGTCGACTCGACTGAATGAACGCGACGATCTGCTCCGTCTCGGGTCCGGGGTACAGATGCTCGGCCTGCACGAGCGCCTCGGCGAGACGCAGTCCGGAGCGGAACGCGAGCCGATAGACGCCTTTGATACGGTTGCGCTGCTCCTGCGAGAAACCGCCGCGGCGCAGTCCGACGACGTTCAGACCCACGATGCGCGCCCGGTGACCATCGACCAGGGCAAACGGCGGCACGTCCTGCGCCACGCCGGTGACGCCTGCGACCATCGCATAGGAGCCGATGCGGACGAACTGATGCACGGCAACCTGACCGGACAGAAAGCAACGGTCCGCAACCTCGACATGCCCGGCGAGTGTGGCTGTATTCGCAAAGATATTGTAATCGCCGACGCTGCAATCATGCCCCGCGTGCGAGAAGGCCATCCAGTAGTTGTGACTGCCGATGCGGGTTCCTTCCTCCGACTTGATGCCGCAACTGATGTTGACGCCTTCCTTGAACTGATTGTGGTCGCCGATCGTCAGCGGTCTCGCCAGTTCGGGGCGGAAGCCCAGATCCTGGGGTTCGGAGCCGAGCGTCGCGCCATGACAGACGCGGTTGTGCACGCCCATACGGGTTGCGGCAAAAATCCGCACGCAGGATTCGATCCGGCAACCCTCGCCGATCACCGCCCCGGATTCGATGATCGAATAGGGTCCGACACTGACCGACGGATGCAGATCGGCGCCTTCTTCGATGATGGCAGTCGGATGGATTCCCATTGAACCGCGTCCTGTGTGAGTCAAGGATTTTTTGGCGTAGATCACTGTCGGCGGGTCATGAGTGCTCTGAGTCGACGCGGTTCAAGTAATTGAAAAATCGACTTAAAGCGCGTCGACTCCGGCGTTGGTCGGTTGCTCGAAGATCGAGCCGAGACACAAGCTGCGCAGATGGTACGGGATGCGGTTTAATGGCGGAAATGACGCATCCCGGTAAAGACCATCGCCATGCCATGCTCATTGGCGGCGGCGATGACTTCCTCGTCACGCATGGATCCGCCAGGCTGAATAACGGCTCTGATGCCTACCTCGGCGGCTTGATCGATTCCGTCGCGGAAGGGGAAGAAGGCGTCCGAGGCCATGACGGCGCCGGCGACCGCAAGGCCGGCATGTTCGGCCTTGATGGCGGCGATCCGCGCGGAGTTGATCCGGCTCATCTGTCCGGCGCCCACCCCGATGGTCATGCCGTCGCGCCCGTAAACGATGGCGTTGGATTTGACGAACTTCGCCACCCGCCAGGCAAACAGCAGGTCGGCCAACTCCTGCTCGCTCGGCGCGCGCGCGCTCACGGTGCGCAACGACTCGGTCAGGCGCAGATCCGCATCCTGGATCAAGAGGCCGCCGTTGACGCGCTTGAAGTCCAGACGATGCACGAGCTCGCTGTCCCAGTCGCCGCATTCGAGCAGCCGGACGTTCTTCTTGGCCGCTACCGCCTCGCTCGCCTCGGCCGAGACCCGCGGCGCGATGATGACCTCGACGAACTGACGCTCCACGATGGTTCTGGCGGTCTCGCCGTCGAGTTCGCCGTTGAAGGCGATAATGCCGCCGAAGGCGGATTCCGGATCCGTGCTGTAGGCGCGTTCATAGGCCTGGAGCAGACTGGGTCCGAAGGCGACGCCGCAGGGGTTGGCATGTTTGACGATGACGCAGGCCGGTCGCTCGTCGAATTGTTTCACGCATTCCAGCGCCGCGTCGGTGTCGCCGATGTTGTTGTACGACAGCTCCTTGCCCTGGAGTTGGCGCGCGGTCGACACGCTGGTCTCCAGGGCACCATGCTCGACATAAAAGGCCGCGTTCTGATGCGGGTTCTCGCCGTAGCGCATGGATTGCTTGCGGCTGAGCTGCAGACTCATGGTGCGCGGGAAGGCACCGGGGATGTCGGTCGCAAGGCGGGTGCCGAGGTAGTTGGCAATGGCGCCGTCGTAGCGGGCGGTGTGCTCGAATGCCTTCACGGCAAGATCAAAACGCAACGCCTCGCCAACGCCGCCGTGTCCAGCGATCTCGGTGGTGATCCGCGGGTAGTCGGCTGCATCCACCACAACCGTGACGCTGGCGTGGTTCTTGGCCGCGGCGCGCAGCAGCGTTGGGCCACCGATGTCGATGTTCTCGATGGCCGTGGCCAGATCGCAGTTCGGGTTTGCAACCGTCTCTTCGAAGGGATAGAGGTTGACCACGACCAGATCGATCGGCTTGATTTCGTTCTCGCGCATCACCCGATCGTCGACGCCACGACGTCCCAGAATCCCGCCATGGATGCGCGGATGCAGCGTTTTCACGCGTCCGGCCATCATCTCCGGAAAACCGGTGTAGTCGGAGACCTCAATCACGGGGATCCCCTGCTCGGTCAGCAGCCGGGCCGTTCCGCCGGTGGAGAGGATCTCCACCCCTTTGGCAACCAGGTCACGGGCGAAGGGGATCAGGCCGGTCTTGTCTGAAACACTGATCAGGGCGCGATGGATGGATTGCATGTCTCTGGATCCGGGTTAAATCGTCGTATAGAGGTCAATTGCGCTGCGCTGCTTTGCGCGATGGGGTCGCTGCCGAGCGCGTAACGCCCGGACGATGGGCACTTAGGAGTCGCGATCGATCCCGTAGTTGCCGAGGCGCTTGCGCAGGGTTGCGCGCGTCATACCGAGCATCTTTGCCGCCTGACTCAGGTTGCCGTTGGTGTGATTCAGTACAGTCTCGAAGAGCGGGCGCTCGACCTCTTCCAGCACCAGAGCATAGAGATTGGTTATGGTGTGTCCGGCCATGTTTTCCAGATAGAAGGCGAGGGCGTCCTCGACACATTTGCTCAAGGGATCGTTCCGGTCGGCTTCGATCACCTGAAACCCTGTCGAGGCGCTCTGCACTGTCGTGTCCAAGGCGGCTGTCTTCATGCTGCATTGTTCTCGTTGTCGGAGCATTGGGCGAAGAATTCGGCCACCCGAGCCAGCTGGGATCGCGGGTTGTCCGTCCAATTAATCGTCTCTCTGAAGGCCGCCGCGTCGGGCAAGTGCCTGCAGTACCAGGCGACGTGTTTTCGTGCGATGCGCACGCCGGCGTGCGCGCCGTAAAACAGATAGAGGGATTCGAGGTGCTCTTGGACGAGCGCCTGGATCCAGTGTTTCGGGGGCTGGATCGGAAGACTCCCTGAGGTGAAATAGGCCGCAATGTCGCGGAAAATCCAGGGCCGCCCCCGGGCCGCGCGCCCGATCATAATAGCATCGGCGCCGGTGCAGTCCAGAACCTGCTTGGCCTGTTCCGGGCTGGTGACATCGCCGTTGGCGATGAGCGGGATCGCGACGCTTTGGCGGATCGCGCGGATCGTGTCGTATTCGGCGGGCACCCCATAACTGCAGGCTCGGGTGCGCCCGTGAACGGTCAGTGCGGCGATTCCGCACTCCTGCGCGATCTGCGCAATCCGCAGGGCATTGCGGGTCTCGGGCGACCAACCGGTGCGGATCTTCAAGGTGACCGGGACGGGGACCGCCTCGACCACCGACTCCAGGATCCGCCCGACCAGGATCTCGTCGCGCAGCAGCGCCGACCCCGCCGCCCGTTTGCAGACCTTCTTCGCCGGACAACCCATGTTGATGTCGACGATGTCGGCGCCCAGGTCGACATTGATCCGGGCTGCTTCGGCCATGTCCAGCGGGTCCGCGCCGACGATCTGCGCCGACACCGGACCGGCCTCGCCCGCGTAATCCAGACGTCGCACCGTTTTGCGCGTCCCCCAGAGTGCCGTGTTCGACGAGACCATCTCGGCGACCGCGAGCCCCGCCCCCAGGCGCCGACAGAGCGCGCGGAACGGACGATCGCTGATCCCGGCCATGGGTGCGAGGATCAGATTGTTGTCGAATCGGTAGGGGCCGATGGCGAACGCGCGGTGCATGAGCCGACTTACCGCCGCGTTCCGCCGATGAGCGCCCAGTCCTCGCGCAGTCGCGTCGGCGCGAGCACGATCCGCTCGGCATAGGCCGCGCGGACCGTCTCGA
>JBGSKP010000096.1:0-1653 GCA_041741175.1 Thiocapsa sp.
GGAGCCGATCGCCGAGCTGGCCGAGCAGGGCAACGCTTGCGCCCGGCTCCTGCGCCGGGTCTATTCACCGGCAGGACAGACCTTCCTCGCGACCGTCGGCACCGTCCTGGCTAAGCCGCCGAGTCAGGATGTCGTGACCACGACCTTCGACCTCTTGAGGGACTATTTCGGCGTATTGCGACCGGATGGCGATCCTGATCGATCGATCGCGGATCTGCTCGCCGAGGCCGAGGATTTCGCGACCACCGGGAGCCCCGATCCGGACGTCGTCCGGCTGCTGCACGCGATCCCCGATCTGGCCTCCGAGGTTGCCGCGATGCGTGTCCTTTCCGGCGTCGGCTATGGCCTGATCCGTGCCCTGGCGCTGGATCCAAGCGTCCTTGGCAGCCTGATGCGCCGCAAGCTCACCCCTGTCATCGACCCGCTCCAGGACCGCTTCAGGCTGCTGCTGGGCTGAGCGTGCGCCTGGAGTCGGCCGGGCTCAAACAGTTGGCGCATGTGTCGTCGGTGCTCGCGTCTTATTTCTTCGGGATCAGGCGACGGTAAATCGTCAAAAACTATCAAGAGATACATAACAATCGATTTTAAAGATTGTCTTGCTGCCGCTATCCTCCTCTCAAGACTTGAAAGAGGAGCAGTCACATGGCCAAGACATTCTCGTTCGCGATCCTGCACATGATGGTCGCCTTCAGCGTGGCCTACATCTTGAGCGGCAGCCTCCTGGTCGGCGGGGCGATCGCCCTGGTCGAGCCGGCGATCAACACGGTGGTTTACTTCTTCCATGAGAAGGTCTGGGACCGCATCCGTCGGCGGCAGGCAGACAGGCTGCGAGGCATCCTGATGCCGGCCTAAACGGGTTTCCACGCATGGCGTGGCCTGGCGTGACCCTGGGGCGTGACCCGGTTTGGGCAAGGCGTCTAGGTTTGCTCCAAGCCCACCAGCCTCGCGCTAATCGCCCAAAGCCGTCGATTGGCCTCCGGATCGAGCGTCTGGGCTGGTGCCTTGATGGGCGTCCGGTCACCGAGATACCGACCCGTCACTCCGTCCAGCTCGGGCGATAGCGCCGCATAGAGGACACGCTGCGCCGCCCGTTCCGGAGTCGGGATGGCCCATCCGAGCAGCCGGTCGACGGCCTTCCAGAAGACGCCCTGGGCGCCGTCGGTCCCGCCGAGATTGGATCGAAAGACGCCGGGGAAGACGCAGTTCACGGTGACGCCTGTCCCGGCGAGCCGCCGCGCCAGCTCGAAGGTGAAATGCAGGTTGCCGAGCTTGGACTGGCCATAAGCCTGCATCATGCGATAGCGGCGCCGCGTCCAGTCGAGATCCTCGAAGTCCATGGCAGTGTCGATGCGCGTGCCGACGTTGATGATCCGGGCCGGTGCACTGGCCCGGATGAGATCGAGCAAGCGTGCCGTGAGCAGGAAGGGACCGAGATGGTTGACCGCCAGGGATCGCTCGATACCCTCCGGGCTAACCCGGCGGCTGGCGTAGGCGGTTCCGGCATTATTGATCAGCAGATCGAGACGCTCGAAACGCTCGTTGATCCGGGCGGCCGCTGCGCGGACCGCGTGCTGGGCGCCGAGGTCCGCAACGAACAGGTGGATGTCCTGATTCCCGGTGGCGGCGGCGATCGCCTGTCGAGCACTCTCGCCG
>JBGSKP010000097.1:0-9724 GCA_041741175.1 Thiocapsa sp.
GTCGTCTTCGACGTTGTCCTCGTCGGCCCCCCCTCCGGACATGTCCAAGCTCGTCGGATCGGGCCGGTCGTCCAGGTTCTCCACGAAGTCGAATCGCGTGCGCCGCCGGACCGCATCGATTGCTTTGAAGCGGCCGGTCGACACCAGCCACGCGCGCGGGTTGGCCGGCATGCCCTCATGCGGCCATTGCTCGAGCGCGGCACGAAAGGCATCGTGCAGCGCTTCCTCGGCGAGACCGAAGTCGCCGAGCAGACGAATCAGCGTCGCGAAGATCCGGCGCGACTCGGTGCGGTAGATCGCCTCCAGCTGCTCACGCACCTTCCCGGCCGCACCCGCGGGCGCTTCCGGCAAGGACTGGTGCAAGTCGTCCGATGAAACCTTACGGTCGCCCATTCTCGCCTCCCGGGTCGTCTCGGAATTCGGAAATATCGTACGTGAAACCGTCGGCATAGCCGACCGCGGGATGCTCGACCGCCCCCCCTGCAACCGACCGAAACCCTCCGACAACAATCCCGATACGCACGGGAAGCCGGCGCGTTACAGCGGCGGTCCAGACTCATCTGCAACCGGATCGGACATGGCGCCTCGCCATCCCGACCGGGAAACCTCGATCACCGCCTTTCGACCCACCCGGCGGTGATCCATTGCAGATCGATCGGAGGAGACCCGCATGTTCAAACGCGTGACTGTCTTTACTTACGGGGTCGTCAGCTACCTCGTCTTCTTTGCCAGCTTTCTTTATGCCATCGGCTTTATCGGAAACATCCTGGTGCCCAAGTCGATCGACTCGGCGCCGACGGTTCCCTTCTGGACCGCGGTGCTGATCAACAGCCTACTGCTCGGGATCTTTGCGGTGCAGCACAGCGTCATGGCCCGCCCGGCCTTCAAGCGTTGGATCACCCGTTATATCCCGCGCGAGACGGAGCGCAGCACCTACACCTTGACGGCCAGTCTGCTGTTGATCGCCCTGTTCGTCTGGTGGCAGCCCATGGGCGGGGTGATCTGGAACGTGACCGACCCGGTCGGTCAGGCGGTGCTCTATGGTCTTTATGGCTTCGGCTGGGCAACGGTGCTGGTTGCGACCTTCCTGATCAATCACTTCGATCTGTTCGGCCTGCGTCAGGTGTGGCTGCAGCTCGTCGGCAAACCCTACACGCCGCTGCGCTTCAAGACTCCCGGCCCCTATCGGTTGGTACGTCACCCGCTCTATGTCGGCTGGCTCTTCGTCTTCTGGGCGACCCCGACCATGACGGCGGCACACCTGCTGTTCGCACTGCTGACCACGGGCTACATCCTGATCGGCATCCGGCTGGAGGAGCGCGACCTGCTCAAAGCGCATCCCGAGTACGCCGGCTATCGCAAGCATGTGCCCATGTTGATCCCCCGCCTCGGCGGTAAGGGTCGCGGCGGCGGCCGGATCGCCACGGTCGGCGACGGCAACTGAGATGACTGCGCAGCCCCGGTCGGCGCATCGGCGATCGCGCCGACCGGGGCAACCGGTAGACGACGGATCCACCACTTCACCCCCGATCAAATCACCCGAGGAGACAACACCATGGCCGTCATGAGCCCCATCGATTTCGACGCCGAATATCTGCGCCACAAGGTCCGCGAGACCTATGCCCGGGTCGCCCGCGACCCCTACGACACCTACCACTTCCACCGCGGTCCCGACTACGCCCGAGACTACCTCGGCTATGACCCCGCGGAGCTGGCCGCCCTGCCGCCGATCAGCGTCGATCGCTTCGCCGGTGTCGGCAACCCCTTCGCCGCGGGCGACATCCATCCGGGCGAAACGATCCTCGACCACGCCTGCGGCGCCGGGACGGATCTGCTGATTTCAGCCCGCCGCGCCGGCCCGGAGGGCCGGGCCATCGGGGTCGACATGACCCCCATGATGCGCGAATGCGCACAGCTCGGCGCGCAGCTCGCCGGGCTCGCCGATCGGGTCGAGATCCGCGACGGACGCTACGAGGCCCTGCCGGTCCCGGATGCGAGCATCGACGTGGTCATCTCCAACGGCGTGGTCAACCTGGCCCCGGACAAGGGCCGGGTGTTTCGCGAGATCCACCGCGTGCTCAAGCCGGGCGGACGCCTGTATCTCGCGGACGTGGTGGTCGCCCGCGAGCTCACGCTCGATGCGCGCGCCAATCCGGACCTCTGGGCCGCCTGCATCGCCGGTGCCTTGGTCGAAGACGAGCTACCCGCGCTCGCCGAATCGGTCGGCCTGCGTCGCGGTCGGCTGGTCGGCTGTTACGACTGCTTCCGCAACACCAGCGCGGCGGACAAGGTCGCCAAGGACCTCAAGGTCCACGGCGTGACCTTCTTCGCCGTGAAGTAATCGACTTCAACAGATCGGAGACAACGAAATGAAACAAACACGCGACATGGCATGGTGGTACTGGCTGGCAAGCGCCGTCCTGCTCGTCGAGGCACTCTCGGGTTGCCCGCTCGGCTTCACGCCCGTCATCGTCCTGACCCTGATCCAGACCTTGCACGTCTGGATCCGCGAGGGCGGTCTCGACCCGCGCGGCCTCGCCGCCTTCCCGGTGCAGGTTCGAATCGGCTATCTGACCTGGCTCATCGCGGGCCTCGCCGATCCCACCGGACTGATGCACGGCATACAGCTCGCCGGGACCAGCGCCATGGTGCTCTTCGGCTATTGCCCGATGGCCCGGATGGTCGCGCTCCTGCCCTGGAACCGGCATCAACCCTTGAGCCTGCGGCTGGTGACGCGGACCTTTCTGCAGGCCCCGACGGCCGGGAACATTCGCGTCCCGGTCAACTGATCGAGATCCTGGGCGACTCTGGGGAATAAGCCCATACCTGCAAGTCATGTCGGGGCGATTTAAATCGCCCCGACATGTTGCCCGTTCCATTCCGGGACCTCAGAAGTAAGCGACGGTCAAGAAGGTCAGCGAGCCGTCGAAGCGGACCGGCACCACCGTCTCGTTGACCGGCGCGAGATTGTGCGCCTTGATGCCACCAAGCGTTCCATCGGGTTTGCGGGAGACGATCTCTGCGCACGGACGCATACTCTTGATCAGATAAAGCAACACGGTCAGGGCGATGCCGAGGAGGATGCCGTTGGCGTTTGCCGGGGCCATGACGAGGGTCGCCAGGAAGGTCACACTGCCGACGATCGCGCCGCCACGGTCGACCTTCCAGGCGTGGACCAGCGGTGCGATTCGGATCAGCCCGAAGACGGCCATCATCACGATCACCGCCAGCGCGCTGACGACGGCGAAGTGGCTGGTCTTGGCGCCTGTCTTGGCCGCGACGGCAGATCGCGAGACGGATCTGCTGACCGTGTAGGATCTGAAGAATCTGCCGATGATGTTCGCCAGACCTTGTCCGGCAAGCTCCTTGCCCGCGTTGATGCGCTCGCCGGTGGCCCCGAGGAGCAAAGGAGGCGCATAGCCCTTACACGACAGGCAAGCCCACCAACTGGGCGTAGGCCATGCCCTGTGGTAGCAACACCAACGCGACCGTGATTCCGGAGATGATAGGGGTCCGTGGCATCACTGTTTATCGATGCCTGCCTCAGGGTCTGCTCTCGGTTTCCCGACGATGGTGATGTACTCGGACGCCGCGGGGTTCGACCGGGCGAGTGGCGCGCTTCAGGATCTGGACGTCGCCTACTGCGTAAACCCGGCTTCGGGAAACTGGTGCGGGTCTCACGTTGCGCATCGGTCAACCCTGGACTACTGTTGGCCGAGGTCTTCACACGTGACAACCGGGGCATTGCGCAGACTCGCGCAGCCTCAGCTTGCCGGTGCGCTCCTGCGGGTCACAGCGCCGGGTCACGCCGCCGGGCAACGCGCGCCGAGGGATCTCTTTCGGGACTGTCATCGAAGGCAACATCATCAGGAGAAAGCGAGTGAACGATTTAGTATGGGACAAATCGCTGAGCGTCCACGTGAAGGAGATCGACGAAGATCACCGCAGGCTCGTGGACCTGTTCAATATTCTCAACCACGCCGTGGTGGAAGGGGACGCGACAGACTATATCGAGGCCGTCCTCGAAGAGTTGATCAGTTGCACCGTCTGGCATTTCAGGCACGAAGAGCGGCTGATGCTGAAATATGCGTATGAGGGATTTGCTGAGCACAAGGCCGAGCACGCGGAGTTGATTGAAAGCGTCAGGGCATTGCAGCAGACGTTTCTGGTGGAGGGTAAACCGGTCTCGAGCGAAGACATCGAGTTTCTCGAACGCTGGTTGACCGAGCATATCCTTGTTGCCGATATGCAGTTGGGCTCATACCTTGGCGAGTTGATGTAAAGGGGTTGCATCGTCCCCGCCGCCGCACTCGGATGACGTGTCAGGCCAAACACCGATGGGGCGGCTATCATCAGCCTACCAAACTCTGCAGTGACCGCGACGCCATCCGGCTCGTCTCCATTGGCCATCATCACCAGCCGCTCGCTGGTCCGGGGACAATACCCCGTAAAGGCGTTCGGCCCGGCGGCCACACCCGTATGGGAAGGCGGCGTCCCAATCCGAGAGCGGGGCATCCAGGGACAATTTGCCTTCGCTGACCAGTTGGAGCACCAGCGTCGCGGTCATGGTCTTGGTAATGGAACCGAGACGCGGCGGGAGATCACCGAACTGCTCCTCGGAAACAATGTCACGGGCGGAGGAGCTCGACGCCAGAGCGCCCAGCAAAACCATCCCTGCAACGATCAAACGTGCCATTTTCCGTGACATCATGAAACCACCGCACTCTGAAAAGGATCTCTGATTCGAACTCCTCGAAACATCGAAACCTGTGCGGCTTCTTCAGGGAGCGGCCCGATCGATCGTCAATCGGGCGACCGCTGTGGATGGATCAGCCCTTGGTCTGCGTCTCCTCACCACGTCGCTTGAAGGTCAAGCCGCCGCAGTCGGCGCAGGGCGGGATGCGACCGGCCTTGACGAAATGGGTCTCGGCGCCGCAGCTGTCGCACACCAGGGTGCCCGGTCCGGTAACCTCGCCGGCTTGGTAGAGGCTCATCTGACGGGCGACTTCGGCCCACTGGGCGAGTTGCAGACTGGTCTGATCGGCGACCTTCGAGAAGGCGTCCATCATGCGCTGCTCGATCAGCTGGAGATCGAAACGCCACCAGTCGCGAATATCCTGACCGGTTTCGGCGATGTAATTGGCCGCGTCCTCGATGTCGCGCTTGATGTAGTCGGAAACCTTGTCGGCTTCCTCACGGGTCAGCTCGCCTAACTCGACCATGTTGTCGCGGGCCTTCTCCAGGATCTCCCGGAGCTTCGGCGTTGATTCCGCCTGCGTCTTCTCAATCGTCGCGTGGGCCTGTTTGAGCATTTGCTCATAGGCTTCCACCAATTTGTCGGCGGTGGTGTCCTTGTCGTGTTCGCTCATCATGCTCTCCTGCGGGGCGGCGGGTATCCGCCGTTGGGGTTCTACTCAAGTGTGCAGTATGGCGGGGATTTGGCAAGGTCCGGTTGTCTCTCCGGTTGTCTCTGAAGTCGCCCCCTGTCCACTGGCTGCGGTATCCTAGGTCGCATCGCCGTAACCCGCCCTTGCCGGAAGACCTGACATCCATGCAGACCGACTATCACCCGCAGGCCATCGAGTCCGCGGCCCAGCGTTATTGGGAAGAACATCAGTCCTTTAAGGCCGTCGAAGACCGCTCGCGCGAGAAATTCTATTGCCTGTCGATGTTTCCCTATCCCTCGGGTCGGCTACACATGGGACATGTGCGCAATTACACCATCGGCGACGTGATCGCGCGGTATCAACGCATGCTTGGCAAAAACGTGCTCCAGCCAATGGGCTGGGACGCCTTCGGACTGCCCGCCGAGAACGCGGCCATCCAAAAGGGCATCCCGCCGTCCGAGTGGACCAAGTCGAACATCGCCTACATGCGCCAGCAGCTTAAGCAGCTCGGCTTCGGTTATGACTGGGATCGCGAGCTGGCGACCTGCGATCCGGACTACTACCGCTGGGAGCAGTGGCTCTTCACCCGCCTGATGGAGAAGGGCCTGGCCTACCGCTCCCGGGCGACGGTCAACTGGGATCCGGTCGACCGGACGGTGCTGGCCAACGAGCAGGTGATCGACGGCAAGGGTTGGCGCTCCGGCGCGCCGGTCGAGAAGCGTGAGATCCAGCAGTGGTTCGTGCGCATTACCGACTATGCCCAGGAGCTGTTGGACGCGCTCGATGGCCTGGATGGCTGGCCCGAGCAGGTCCGCACCATGCAGCGCAACTGGATCGGTCGCTCCGAGGGCGTGGAAATGAGCTTCGGGATCGAGGGCTCGGACGAGACCCTGGAGATCTACACCACCCGTCCCGACACCCTAATGGGCGTGACCTACATGGCGGTCGCCGCCGAGCATCCGCTGGCGCGCCGCGCCGCCGCGGATCAACCCGCGCTTGCGGCCTTCATCGAGGAATGCCGCCTGGGCGGCACCTCCGAGGCCGAGATGGAGACCATGGAGAAGAAGGGTCATCCGCTCGGGCTGAACGCCATCCATCCGGTCACCGGCGAAGCCGTACCCATCTTTGCGGCCAATTTCGTGCTCATGAGCTACGGCACGGGCGCGGTCATGTCCGTGCCGGCCCATGACGAGCGCGATTTTCATTTCGCACACAAATACGGCATCCCGATCCGGCCTGTGATCGTGCCTGCGGACTGGAAGGATCTGGAGCTTGAGATCAGGTCTGCCGAAGCCGTTCCGTCGCGCCCGGTGGTCTCGGTGCCGGGCGACACGACCCGCACGCCGCTGGATTGGTCAAGCTGGGATGAGCGCTTCGAGCAGAAAGGCGCCCTGATCGATTCCGGCGTCTTCTCTGCGTTGACCAGCGCTGATGCGTTCGAGGCCATCGCAGGCTGGCTCGACGAGCAGGGCAAGGGCAGCAAACGCGTGACTTTCCGCTTGCGTGACTGGGGGGTGTCCCGTCAGCGCTACTGGGGCTGCCCGATCCCGGTGGTGACCCGCCCCGACGGCACTCTGCGCCCCGAGACCGATCTGCCCGTTCGCCTGCCTGAGAATGTGGTTGTCGACGGCTCCGGATCCCCGCTCAAAAAGATGCCGGCGTTCTCGGAACTCGACGGCGGTGAGACCCGTGAGACCGATACCTTCGATACCTTCGTGGAGTCATCCTGGTACTACGCCCGCTACTGCTCGGCCGATTGCACCACCGGCATGCTCGATGAGCGTGCGAACTACTGGCTGCCGGTGGATCAATACATCGGTGGGATCGAGCACGCGGTCCTGCATCTGCTCTACGCGCGCTTTTTTCACAAACTGATGCGCGACGAGGGCCTGGTCGGCTGCAACGAGCCCTTCAAGCGATTGCTGACCCAAGGGATGGTGGTCGCCGAAACCTGGTATCGCGACGGTGCCGACGGACGCAAGCAGTGGTTCAACCCGACCGAGGTCGAGGTTGAGCGCGACGATAAGGGGCGTGTGATCGGCGCCAGGCTCCAGGCCGATGGCCAGCCGGTCAGCTTCGGCGGCATGGAGAAGATGTCCAAATCCAAGAACAACGGCGTGGATCCGCAGGCGCTGACCGAGCGTTACGGCGCCGATACGGTGCGGCTCTACACCATGTTCACCTCGCCGCCGGATCAGTCGCTCGAATGGAACGACGAAGGCGTCGAGGGCTCCTTCCGCTTCCTGAAGCGTCTGTGGTGGTTGGCCACGACCGAGGCCGAGAGCATTCGTGCTGCAGCCGGGACGACGCCTGGCGGAAGCGATCCCGATGAGTCGACCCAGGCGATTCGGCGCGAGATGCACACCGTGCTCAAGAAGGCATGCTTCGACTTCGAGCGCCATCAGTTCAATACGGTCGTCTCGAGCTGCATGACCCTGGTCAATCTGCTCTATAAACTCGATGCCGCATCGCCGGTCCGCGGGGCACTGTTGCGCGAGGGGCTGAGCATCGTCCTGCGGCTGTTGGCGCCGATCGCGCCTCATGTGACCCATCACCTCTGGCGCGAGCTTGGTTTCGGCGACGACATCCTGGGCTCGACCTGGCCGCAGGTCGATACCGCCGCGCTGGTGCAGTCGACGATCGACTACGTGGTTCAGGTCAACGGCAAACTGCGCGATACCGTGAAGGTTCCGGCTGACGCCGACCGAACCGCGATCGAGGCGGCGGCGTTGGCCAGCGAGAACGTCCGCCGTTTCATCGGCGAGGCCCGGGTGCGCAAGGTGATCCTGGTGCCGAACAAGCTCGTCAACATCGTCGCCAACTGATGGCGAGGTCAACTGGTCTGTTCACTGCGGATCGTTCGGCGCAGCCTGCAGCCGTTCTGCTGGCCGTCGTCTTGGTCTGTCTGGCTCAGGCCGGTTGCGGGTTTCATTTGCGGGGTGTCGTGGAGATCCCGGCCGCGCTCAATCCGATCTACATTCAGGCCGGCGGCGGCTCGCCGGTACGCGCGGCACTCATCGACCAACTGGCCGGGAGCGATGTGAGGGTGTCGCCGACCCCTGCGGATGCCAAACTGATCCTGCGTATACTCGGTGAAAGTCGGTTCTCGCGCGTTGTGGCGGTCGACACCAGCGGGCGTGTCCTCGCCTACGAGTTGCATTATCTCGTGCGTTACGACGGCATCACCCCCGATGGCGCCGAGAAGGTGCCGCCGCAAACGCTGGATCTGATCCGCAACTTCGACAACCCCGATGTGGAAGTGCTCGGTAAACAGTTGGAGGAGGCGATGATCTACGAGGATTTCGCACGCGACGCGGCGGACCGCATCCTGATGCGCCTGCGGGTGACCCTGATCTGAGTCGGCTCCGGTTCGGGTCCGGTCCGCACGCTGGCCAGATCCAGAACCCGGCCGGTCCCTGAACCCTGAACCCTGAACCCTGAACCCTGAACCCTGAACCCTGAACCCTGAACCCCGAACCCTGAACCCCGAACCCCGAACCCCGAACCCCGAACCCCGAACCCCGAACCCCATCATTCCGATCGCTATGCGTCTGCGCTTCAATCAGCTTAAGGACTCCTTCTCGCGCGGCCTTGCCCCGCTGTATCTGATCTGCGGCGACGAGCCCTATCAGCTCGGCGAGGCAGCGCGCCTGGTCCGCGAGGCGGCGCGCAAACAGGGGTTCGCCGAGCGCGAGGTGCTCGATCAGGACGGCAGCTTCGACTGGCACGCCCTGGCCGCCTCCGCCGATGCCATGTCGCTGTTCTCCTCGCGCAAGGTGATCGAGCTGCGTATCGGCACGGCCAAGCTCGGCAAAGAGGGCGGGGCCGCGCTGCGCGCTTACTGCGAGCGCCCCTGTCCGGATAATCTGCTCCTGATGATCGCGCCTGAGCTGGATCGCAAAGAGCTGCAGACCCAATGGGCGAAGCAAGTCGAGTCGGTCGGTGCACTGGTGCAGGTCTGGCCGTTGAAGGGTCAGGAGCTGGTGCAGTGGATCGGGCAGCGGCTGCAGGCCGTCGGGCTCCAGCCCGGACCGGGCGTGGCCGAGCTGCTCGCCGAGCGTGCCGAGGGCAATCTGCTGGCGGCGGTGCAGGAGATCGAGAAGCAGCGTCTGCTGCGTGATCCCGGGCCGCTCGCGGTAGCCGACCTGCTCGGTAATCTTGCCGACAGCGCCCGTTTCGATCTGTTTGCGCTTACCGATGCGGCCTTATCCGGCGACCGGGCCCGCACCCAGCGCGTGATCTCAGTGCTGCGCGCGGAGGGTACGGCGGACGTGCTTGTCCTCTGGGTTCTCGCCCGTGAGATCCGGATGCTGGCCGAAGGGCTCGCCGCGCGGGCC
>JBGSKP010000098.1:0-6458 GCA_041741175.1 Thiocapsa sp.
GCGGCCGGAAGCAGCGGGAGCGCCGCGGCTCGTAAGACCACATCCGCAACCGACCGAGCAATCGCCGCGCTGTCGGTGACGCCGGTCGCATCCACCAGGACCACCCGACGACGAAAGCGCTCGATCCGCTCGGCGGGCAGATTGCCGAGGACCGGGAGGTGCCCGCGCGCGGCGATGATGCGCCGATCCGGGGCGACACCGTTCTCCAGGAGCGCTCGGCCCCCTTGGGCGGCGTGAAAGACGGGCGAGTCGGCTCCGCACAGGACCAGGACGCGAATCGCGGGGTTCCCCGCGATGTTCGTCACCATCCGCTCGATCCCCGAATTGACGGTCACCAAACGTCCGGCGATCGCTACACTCGGCAGCGCGGCCAGCGGGTTTGACCCG
The DNA here is from genome assembly GCA_041741175.1 of Thiocapsa sp. GTDB lineage: Bacteria > Pseudomonadota > Gammaproteobacteria > Chromatiales > Chromatiaceae > Thiocapsa. The sequence goes on from JBGSKP010000098.1 coordinate 388, forward strand.
CTCGGCGGAAGTGCCGGCGTCGTCACGGACCGGTCTTCAGCACATCGAGCGTCGCATCGAACGTGCGAAACAGCCGCACCGCGACGGCGTTCTCTCGCTCGGATCCTGACCCAGCCCTTTCGCCGGAAGCCGCGTGAGACGCACGATCGGACGCGGCGGGCGGTGCTCGCGTCCGAGCGACGGACCCGCGGCGTGTGGATCATCGGGCCTGTTCGGGGTCCGTGTCGGATCGGAACGACATAGGACGGCGGTTGCCGGATCGTCGGTCGATCTCGTCATCCGAGATCGGCGGGTTTTCGGACCGGCGTCGGTCGTGGGTAGCGCACCACCGGATCAGTGCTGTCGGAGCCAGGCGTCAAGGTCATCCACGGACGTGAAGTCCAAGAGCGCCTCGCCGAGCGCTTCCATACGGTCCAGCGACAGCGCGCCGACACGCGCGTCGATCTGTCCGGGCAAGACACCGAGGCGGCGTTGCAGCAGCTTGCGCACCAAGGTCTCCGCCTCGGTGCGCCGGCCTTCTTCACGGCCCTCTTCACGGCCTTCTTCACGGCCTTCCGAATGACCGCGCGTATAGCCGAGGCGTTCGACGGATGTCACGTAGGGCATGGTCTTGTTTCTCTCCAGGGTCGTGAGGGCCTGCCACAGCTTCGCTTCCAACTCGACGGGTAGGGTCATCATCCAGTCGATGACGGCGAACAGATCGATGATGCGTTGGCGGTCCCAATTGCGTTCGTAGAGGAGTCGCGCAAGCCGCCATTTTGCCGCATAGCGTTGCTCGGCGTCGCCGCGGGTTTGGCGGGTCAGCAAATGCGCGGCGGTGACGATCGCGAACGGGTTGGCATCCTCCAACAGCGCCTCGAGTCGATCGGCAAAGTCGACCAGTTTGACCAGCGGATACTCCAGCCAGTGCCGGCAGCCGAACAACGAGAAGCCGAAGTTGTCCGGACGCCAGGAGGCACTGTCGTCGGCAAGCACCGCGAGGCTGGCGATTGGGCGATCATAGCGATCGAACAGGCGGTAGTTGTAGGTGAACATGCGCTTGGCAAAGTGCGTGTCGTGCCCGCCCTGGATCTCGATATGGATGTAGACCCAGTCCTCGCTCCCGTCGAGCCGATGGACAGCAACCAGCTTGTCCAGGACACGTTTGCCGAGTACGGCATCCTTCACGACCTGCGCCAGTTCCTGGTCGAGAAAGCAATGGCCTCGGGTCCAGTCGATTCCGGCGTGGACCGCCGGAAAATAGAACGCGAGAAACTCCGGGAAGTGATGCTCGACGGCGTCCTTCCAAGGGGTGTCGAGGTCGTCGGCGGGTGTCGACTGATCGGGGATTTCGGTCATGGATTTATTCTGTCATTGGCGATCCCGGTGTCGATGCACCGGATCGGAAGGCGCGTCGGCGACGGGATTGCGAGGCCGTTCTGGTCCGCCGACCGCGCATGCTTCCGACTCGGCATCGGTGACGCTACTCCCGGTACACCAGTCCGCCCATTGCAGCATCATGGCGCGGCGCTTGTCGAACAGATCGCCGCGTCGATAGGCTTTTTCGGCCTTGTTGCCGATAACATGTGCCAGGGCCATCTCGCAGACATGGTTCGGGAAGCTGCTCACTTCACCGGCCCAATCTCGGAACGACGAGCGGAATCCGTGCGGGACCGCGTCGCCCCGCGTGCCGCCGACGCCGAACCCCATGCCGCGCATGACCTGCAGCAGGGCCATATTGGAGAGCGGTCGACCGTGCTTTGCGCCCGGGAACACGTAGGGGTGATTGACGACGCGCGGGAGGGTCTCGATGACGGCCATCGCGGCGTCGCTCAACGGGACGCGATGCTCGCGATTTCCCTTCATGCGTGCGGCCGGTATCGTCCACACGCGGGCCGCGAGGTCGATCTCGGTCCATCGTGCACCCAAGACTTCCCCGGTGCGGCATGCGGTCAAGATCAGGAACTCGAGCGCGCGCGCGGAGACGCTGGTCAATCCGCGCAATTGCACCAAAAACGCAGCGACGTCTTGATAGGGAAGGGCGGGCTGCTGCCGGACCGTCTTAACCTTGGTTGGTTTCGGCAACAACTTGTCCAGATGACCTCGCCAACGGGCCGGATTCGCAGTATCCCGCCACTGCCGGGCAGCGGCAAAGTCGAGGATGTTCTCGATGCGCCCTTGGACGCGTTTGGCGGTCTCGGTCTTCGTGATCCATATTGGCTTGAGCACCGAGAGAATGTGGTCGGTCGTGACCTTGTCCACGGGCTTGTTGCCGAGCGTCGGGCGAGCATAGGTCTTGAGCGTGGTCGTCCACTGTCTTGCGTGTTTGCGATTGCTCCAGCCATGCCGGTTCAGCCTGATGAAGGCCGCTGCCGCTTGTGTGAACGTCGGAATCAACGGCTCGGGTTCGACGTAAACCTCGGGTGCAGGAGCCCACGCCTTCGCCGGATCGAGGTGCTCCGCCAAGAGAACCGCAGCCTCGTTGGCCTTCGACGTGGCTTGTTTGAACGACGTCACGGGTAGCGCTCCGAGGCTCAATTCCTTGCTGGTGCCGTCGAATTGATACCTCAAGAACCAGCCACGCGACCCGCCTCGAACGCGCAGAAAAAGGCGTCGCACATTCGTCGTATATTTCCCCGGAGGGACGGTCTCTGCCTGCCGAGCGGTCGTGATGACGACTTTTCCTGCTTGCGTACGGCTAGCCATGCGTCTCTGTCTGCCCCCAACTTTGCCCCCAATCGCGACGGAGATTGTAGCATACGCTCAGGGACGAGTACGGACATGAAAGGATTTATCTAACTGTTTTTAATATTCTTATCCGGATGAAAGAGGGCGTTTTGAGACAGGAAATATGCGGACTCCCTCTCCGCCACTAATTTTTTTAAGATTTTGTTTTAAAAAAATCATAGCGTCATAGTCGGCATACCCACAAACGTACCCACAAAATGCTCCGGGCTTTCTCAAGCCGTCTTTGGACAAAGTGGCAGATCCCGAACGCGCCGCAGCCAGCAATCTAGCCTCATCTTCGTTCCGTGTGTGATCTTCCATGTGAGATCGCTGCACGCCGTGGGACCACCTCGACGTCTACCTCCCGCGCGTTTGGCAATCGCCTCGGCTGATGGTTACCCCCCAATGTCGATGCGGATTGCATACCGACCAAACGACCCCGCCGGCTGAGCGACACACGCATTGGTTGGTCGCGACGGCACACTTCTCCGATCTTGTCTTGTTGCTGTCGCTGGTGTTGCTTCAACGGCGTGCATCCGCGCGCGGGCCCCGGCACAATCGCCTCACCCTCCTCCAAATGAGAAGGCCCGCCATTGGTGCAACCGTGCGGGCCGGTGGCCGGTGCAACTGCGCTTCGAGTGTCATCGCACCGGCGCGCGCCGGTGACGCGCGTCCCCTGCTGTCGTTTCCAACATTATCTCGTCACGGATTTCTAAGATTCGCTCACCTGACTTCCGCCGATCTTTCCGCACTGCGGCACCGGCCGACCGACGTGGCGGAAAGGTCCGTTCTCGACCCCTATGTTAAGCTTCACATAGCGACCCATTGGTGTCGCTGACGACAAGGGCCTGAGCGGCAGGTAAGGACGCATTGCCGCCGCTTGCGGTTTCCTCGGGGAGCGACTCATTTGTCCCAGGAGCCGTCTCCCATCGACCGCAAGCGAGCGACGGGTCCATCCTGATACCGGTCACCCGCCGTCCCGCGACCGACGGACCGGTCACTACCCAAACCCGCCGCTCGGCGCCTCGTCGAGAGCGATGGTTCTAGACGCTTTGCGGACGCTGGCGGTCACGCTTCGGATAGGACGGTTACTACCCGTCTCGGACAGTGCATGTCAGGGGTTACGTTGGACCTCAGCGGCGGCCCCTAAGCGCCGTCCGCTGCAGCAACTTGTTCGACGGTTTCTTCCGCGCCGAGTTAACGAGTCGCGTATTGCCGTGCCAGCCTCAACGCACCCGATCATTTTGCCCCAAGCCACTTGAAGGGCTCAGCTGGCTTGAGCGCTGCCGAAAGCTCGCCCGCGAGAGGCTGGCCACGCTCAATCCTGACGACCTTCGGTGCAGCACCTTCAGTCAGATCAACCTTGTTGATATCGATCCACGACACGGCGGGGAAGATCGCGGACTCGAAGTAGTAGATCTTGGCCTGATGATCCGCCACGGTCCGCCACAGTGTCATCGCGATGTTCGGGTTACTCGCATCGGCCATGCCGAGTGGAACACTGATCATGCGTACCTGCGAAAACACCGATGCGAGCGCCAGCTCGGGATCCTTGTACTTCGGTGACAATTCGAGATAGTGGGTCGTGCGAACGAAGCGGTCGGCGGCACTGATTGTGCCCGGAAGGAAACGGTCGCCCCCAACCTTTTCCCAGTAGACATTCAGGGCGAGCTGTTGGTCGAACGTTGGTGAGTTGGTCATCACCCGGTACTGCGAGCCATGGTGAACCACGAGTTTGCCATTGATGTGCTCAAGGATCGCAGAGTCGCCCGTCGCATCAGAAAGCGAAAGATGCAGGCCCGCTGCGTGACCATTCGGCAGTGGAGGAGCAATGATGGCAAATGGGGGATTGGCCATGGCGGCAACCGCCTCGCCCACTGTCGCGAAGTTGTCGAGAAAGTACTGTGCCCAAGCGCCAGCGGTCAGCGTGGGCTTTCCTGACTTGGTCGCATCACCCCATTCGGTTTCCTTCAGATAAAGCAGGTTGGCAACGAGTCCTTTCTCGTTCATGCCATCGGCCGTTCCGGCATCATAGAAGGAGACAGCAATTGAGCCATACTTGGCGCTCCATTTGATCGGGTTGGCACCGACCGTTCCATCGCGCTTCATCCCTCTGGGAAAGACCCACAGCGCCGTCTGGGCGGAAGTATCCATCCAATCCATGGACCGTCCGGTGATGTAGGACTGATCGCCCGTCTCATAAAGGAGGCGTGTGCAAGCCTGTGCGTTGTGCAAAGGGCCGAATGCGATGGTCGCGATGACCAAGGTGCTGACCACAGTCTTCATCGTCGTGTATGGGTTCATGTGTCTCATCTTCGTCTCTCCTTTCCTTTGGTGTTGGTGATGTGATGCCGTCGAACTAGTGCTGCGCTGTGGAAATCCCGAGACCGTTCTCGGCGCTCAAGCCGCAAGGGGTTTGCCCTGATAGGTCCAGCGAAACGGCTTGGCCATGGTGGAATTGAAGACGTCGATGAATGCGGACATCTTCTTTTGGAGATCCTCGACCGACGTGAAGCTGCCGCGACGAATGACTTTGCGCGCGAGGATCGAAAACCACATTTCGATCCGGTTGAGCCAGGAGGCATGTTTCGGGGTGAAATGGATCACGATGCGATGGCTCGGGTCGCGCAGGAACGTCTCGCGCGTCGCCACCGACTCGAGGATGCCGCATGTGCCCTTGACGCCGAGATCGCCGGTAAAGCCGATGGCCTCGGCGACGAGGCGCACCACGGCTTCGGAGACGTGAATGTCGAGGTTGTCCATGATCAGATGCCAGTGCGTGGTGGCGTCGCGGCTGGCGAGCAGCTCGACGAGCCACTCGGCGAAATCCACCTCGGTGCGGGTCGGTCCGAGGCGATAGGTGACCTGGCCGGTGGCGACATCGAAGGCGGCGATGAGGGTCAAGGTGACGTGACGGATAGATTCGAACTCGCGTCGCTCCGCCCGCCCCGGGCGCGTCGGCAGGGTCGGCGCCGCCCGCTCGAGGGCCTGCACCCCGGTCATTTCATCGATGCTGCGCGTCTGGATCCCCGCGGCTGCACGCTCGGGCGCCAAGCGGTAGGTCTCGCGGACATCGCGGCATTTGTCCTCGAATTGCGCATCGCGCGGGCTGTTGATCCAGCCGCGGGTGCGATGCGGCTTCGGATCGACCTCGCGCAGGAAGCGACCGATCGAGTGGGAGGAGATCTCCGTGACGATGCCGCGCGCCATCGCTTCCTCGGCGAGCGTGGCGTGGGTCCAGTGCGTGATGGGCAGGCCGGCGTCGCTCGGGTTCTCGCAGGCCAGTGCGATGATCGCGCAGATCTGCTCGGGCGAGAACGTCGCCGGAGTTCCCGGACGCGGTGCGTCGGCCAGTCGCTCCCGCA
>JBGSKP010000099.1:0-6896 GCA_041741175.1 Thiocapsa sp.
CCGGTCAGCCCGCATCGACCGATGGCGAGGGGTCAGCGAAAGGCGTGGCGCCCACGCCCGACAGGCGTCCCCCGGCACCGGGATACGCGTCCCCTCCGGTGGGTTTCATGCCGCTGCCGATGCCGGGCCAGACCTATGCGCCGGGCTATTCGCCCTATGGACCACAATCCGGGCAGCAGTACCCCGCACCGCCGCTTGATCCGCGCCAGGTGCCGGGTGCGGGGTCCTGGTATGGTCCCTACCAGCCCTATGCGGCGCCGCAATACCAGCGTCCGGGGGCGCCTGCGCCGGTCTACCCGGCACCGCAGGGTTGGGCACGCTGATCGAGGATGCCATGGACGGCAGTCCGGTCGAGCTCAGCCTCAACGGGGTCTTCTTTCCGCCCTGGCTGCTCGCGGCACTGCTGTGGCTGGTGCTGGCTTCGGTGAGCCTGGCCACACGAAACGGACTCAGCCGTTTCGTGTGGCATCCGCCGATGTTCTTTACCGCGCCTGGTGCTCTTCCCCTCAGGCGCCCATACGGGCAGTTGCGCCGCCCTCGCGGTGGAGCTTGCCGGCACGGCGCGCGGCCAGCGCGATAAACAGATAGGCCCAGCCATTGAAGATCAGCTCGATGGCCACGAACAGACCGATCACCCACATGCCCGACATAGGCCATTTGGCGATGATCATCGCGCCGAGTGCGACCGACACCAGACCCGAGAGCAGCAGCCAAATCCAGCCGCTGTGTGACCGATGCTGGACGGCCATGATGACCCGTGTCAGACCGATGGCGACCAGGATGCCCGCAAGGGCAAGGGTCAGGGTGGCGGAGGCGAGCACGGGGTCAACGACGATCAGCAGGCCACCGGCGACATAGAGCAGGCCAATCAGGATATGCCAGAGTGTGCCCTTCCAGCCTTGGCACTTGAACGCATCGAGTATCTGTAAGGCCCCACCCACGATCAAGAGCACGCCGAAGAAGACGACGCTGGCCAGCGTGAGTCCGAAGGTCATGCCCATCCCGACCGTGCCGAGAACGATGGAGAGTACACCGAACGCCAGAAGCCATCCCCAGTTGCGGCTGAGGTCGCCGAATAAGGGGTGCTGCGAGACGGGGATTTGTTGATCGTTTGACATAAATTAGTCTCCTGTCGTTGATGTTGTTGATTCTTCATTGATTAGTTTGCTTAAAGCGGTGCGTTTGGCGCATGTAAAGCTGGCTTCCGTGGCCGACACGGGCAATTGAACGACCAGAGGGTCGTTGTCCGCTTGTGTAAAGGACGATGAAACTACCGCAAAGTGCGTGTCGGAACAACGACGATTGGGACAGATTACCACCGCGGCTTCGGCTGACTGCGCCGTCGTTGGTTCCGGCCGAGTTCTTGAGTTCGGAAGATCCTGGATCGACACAGGGCAACTGAAGGGGAGACCGATTCAGTCAGCCCAGTCTCGAAGCCGTTCAACGTGACCGCGTTGGTGTAGTCGTCGCTAGTCCGTGCATCGAGAAAATGCCTTAAGCCAGGACTGACCTTATATGATCGTACTCAGATCTTTTGCTGGCGGAGCGGGTAGTTGATCAGGCTAGTGCTCTCCGCGCGATGGCCTGCGATATATCGGTGGCGAAGGCCCCAGCCATCGGCGTCGCCGGCCTCGGGACCGTGGTCGATGATCTAGTCTACCTGGACCTCGACCACGATACCCTTGGCGCCTCGGTGTGAGACCATTGTATCGAGGTGATTTTTTACGCCGTTGATGCCTTCCGCTATGGCATTAGGGTGCCATCAGGCACCACCGCGCGTGACGGCACCACGGCCCCATCGCCGATGATGACACGCTTGCCGATGCGGACTTGCTGGCCGATGTTGCAGTCCGCACCGATCACGCTGGCCTCGCCGATCTGAACGCCTTTAGCCATTCGCGTCCGATCGCCGATCATGACACTGTCGCTGATCCGGGCCCCTTGATCGATGTTGACCTCGGCCCCGAGGCTGACGTTGTTGCCCAGTATCGCCTCCTTGTCGACTCGCGCACGGTCGCCGATCCTGAGGTTATCTCCGGCACGGAAGGACTTGTCGATGCTCGCATCATCCCCGATGACCGCGCCCGATCCGATCCGGGAGTCCTTCGAGATGCTGGTCCCGTTCCCGATCAGGATCGGCTGGGCGATCGAGACGTTCTTGGCGATGCCGACACTCAGCGGAACGCAGGCGTCGCCAAAGCTGTCGTGGTTGGCATCCATTTGATCCTGATTGTCGAGCGTCGGACAGTTGTCCAGGTCGTCCGGGATGCTGTCGCCGTCGCTGAAGGTCGGCGGGGTTGCGCCCGGCTCCAGGACCAGCGGTTCTCCATCGATCTCCACAACGACCGGCGACTGGTTGGTCTCCGGTGCTTGCATGGTGAAGGGCGGGTCGAACGGAAACACCGGCGGATCGAGGATCAAACCGTTGCCGGCGCCGACCTCGGCGTAGCCTTGCATACCATCCGGGGTTTCGAAGGAAACCTCCACAAGGCCGGCCTCGACTTGCAGATCCGCACTTCGACACCGAATCAGGCCCGTACTTGCCGGTCGGTAGGAATAGCGTATGTCGGTTCCGCAGGGGTTGATGACTGCAGGCGATGCCCCGCCCGAGGAATCCACACTGACCTGTAAACCGTAGGGTGGGTCCCGGTCCTTGATCTTGAGCGCACCGTACTGATCCCCGTAGTCCGCAATCCGTCCGAAGCTGGTCCCGCTAGTGGGGCCGGCGAAGAGCGTATCCGTTACGGATACACCCGGCACGTCGATGACCGAGAGCGACCCGGATTCAGTCCCTCCCTCGTTGGCGACATAGGCGACCTGACCATCCGGGTGGAAGGCGAGGCCCCTCGGGTTTGTACCAACCAAGATCGACTGCTCAAGTCCACCCGTCGTCGGGTTGATGACTTGAATCCTGCGACTCGGCGGGCAGGTTGCCCACAAGCGATCGGCGGTCGAAGTAAAGGCCAGGTCTTCCGCTGTGCAACCGACATAGATGCGCTGTCTGAGTCCGAGCCCGCCGGAGAAGACACTCAGATGTACTCCGTATGTTGCGTAGACGTCGGCTGACGTGGGGTGAATGGCCAGAGCGTAGCCACCGGAACCAAGGAAAACACCACTAACGATTCGACGTGCATTCGCGTCAATGACTCGCAAGGCACCATCCGTGGTCGTGACATAAAGCAGAGTGCCTCGTACCGCAAGCGCAAGGGGGGGTCCTGGGACCTCGACGCTCCAAGTGCGCTGGTTCGTTTGCGTATCGAGAGCGTGCACTCTGGGCGCGGCACCAACCGGATAACGGGTGCTGACGTAAACCTCCCTCCCGTCAGAGCGAACGGCGACCAGTTGTAAGGGTTCACCGCCGAACTCTGGTCTTGCAATGACCTCTTTGCTAGCAGTGTCGATCACCGACAGGAAGGACGCGCCCGTGGTGACGTAGGCGCGGCTGCCGTCCGGGCTCAAGGCAATGGCCCATGGGTTGCCCTCGACATCGATGGTCGCGATAGACTCCCAGGTGCTCGTATCGAGGACGGAGACGGATCCCGATCGGCGATTGGCCACGTATGCAGTGTTTCCGTCCGGCGACACGACAACGTCATTAGGCCCCTTGCCCAAGCCCTTATGGGACTGGTCAGAGAAGCCATCGGAGGGCAGGTAGGGTTGGCGATCCACATCATTGCTGATCGCGTCCTCGTCGACGTCGAAGTTCAGCACCAGATAAATCGTCTCCGACCTTTCATTGCCTCCGAGGTCGATTGCCCGCGCGGATGGATAGTTGTCACCCTCTAAGAGGTCAAAATCCGCTAGTGTCCAGGATTCGGGGCCGCCTTGGGCTTGCAGACCGTCGATTGAGACTGTCTTGATCCCAACCACGTCCGAAGTCATTGCATCAATGACTACCGGTGTGGCTCCCAACATCGCTGGGAACTCCGTAATGGTTTCCTTTGGCAACCAACCATGCATTGGTGTGGTCACCCGCTGAATTCCGACCTCCGGCGGAACCGTATCCACCACCTGAACAAAATAACTGCCGTTGGTCGCGTTGCCGCTGTCGTCCTCCGCGGAACAACTGACCGATGTCTCGTCCAAGGCGAAGAAGCCGGACGTGCGATCACAGCTCACTCCGGGCGAGCCGTCGACGACATCGGCGGCCGTGACCGTCGGCAGCGTCAGGTTGGCGCCGCCGGCGGTATTGCCCTCGGAAATAAAGGTCGCCGGGAGGTTCAAGGTTGGCGCCGTCGTGTCCTGGACGGTCAGGGTGTAGCTTCCTTGGCTCGTGTTTCCGGACGCATCGGATGCCGAGCAGCGGATCGCGTGGTCGCCGAGCATGAAATACCCGGAAGACGGGGCGCACTCGGCCGTGACCTGGGTATCCACGCTATCCGTGGCGGATGCCTCGGCCAGCGTGACGTTGCCGCCGCCGCTCGCATTGCCTTCGACGGCGAGATCCGCCGGGAGCGTCAAATCAGGCGCGGTCGTATCCACAACGCTGACCGCAAAGCTGCCGCTGTCGACGTTGCCCGAGGTGTCCGTAGCCGTGCAGGACACGGTCGTCTCGCCGAGTGCGAAGGTACTTCCGGACTCAGGCGAGCAGACGACATCCGGATTCGGGTCGTCGTCGTCCGTCGCGGTCACGCTGTACTCAACGACTGCACCGCTCGGGCCTGTGGCCTCGGTAGGTCCGAGTGACGGCAAGGCAAGCTTAGGGGGATTGGAGTTTGAAGGACTTTCGTTGAATCGATCGGAAAAGTTGGTCTTGGCATAATCGTACAGCACAAGGTTATCAACGACGTACTTGTCGTATCCGCCAGAATCGGGACTGGCGCCGACGATTAAGTCGGGACGCAATGTACCGGTCGGAGTCCAGTGCGCATTCGTTCTAGTTATCAGAGCGCCATCTCGGTAGACGCGAACCGTGTCATCGGTGCCTTCGATTCCGTTGATATCCCATACCAATGCTGCATGGAACGGCGTGCCCGGCGTCGCTGCAAAGCGCGGCAAACCGTACGAAAGTGCGCTTGCATTGGTCCCGAAATCCAGGGATCCATTGAGATCACTACCGCCACTGACCGTATCGCCCCACATCAGCGCAATGCTGCCGTTCGCAACATAAGCACCATTGATAAGACCAAAAAGGCCATACTGGTAAGCTACCGGCCACTGCACCTTTGGATTGACCCATATCGTGGCCGTCCCCCGCTCCCGGACCTGATTGAGAACAGCGACGGGAAAGCGGACGTAGTTGCTCCCGGTTGCCTTACGAATATAGCCATTACCGAACTTACCCGCCTCGAACGCATAGGATCCGCCAATAACGACGCCGTCCGGGCCGATCTCGCTATTCTCAATCTCCGCGTTTGAGCCCAGCTTATTCCAAAGCAGAACACTCCCCCCGATCGAGGGCGTGGATGATAACAAGAGCAGTCCCGCAGCAGCCAGGACTGATACGATTGGAAATCGAACGTTCATTTGATTGCCTCCTCGACGACCGATAAATCTTGCTCTTAATGGCAACGATCACGTCCGCAGGTCAATGTCGGAGCAGAGGCAAAGGAGCGTCGCGACGGAAGGTTCGTCCATGACCAATCCCTCTCGGAGAACGGATCCACGGAGCGATGTGTTCTCGAACTCCGCACTATTCCGGCTGGTGAGACATTTCGTCACCAGGCTCACGACACAACTAGATTATAGTTCTCGCCTGAGATTCTGGTGTTCCAACGGAGTGGACCGGCAAAAATTTTTGTATAAATGGTCTTGTTCGGGTTTGTGCCGACCGGTTGGGATCAATAACACTTATCAATGCGAGTTTGGGGCTAAATGCTCCCGCAGCGCGTAGGCGGTCGGCAGCTCGCTTTCTGCGGCTACCATTTCGGGTGTGCCGGAGGCGACGACCCGACCGCCCGCGTCGCCTGCTTCCGGCCCCAAATCGATGATCCAGTCGGCCTCGGCCATCAGGTCGAGGTTGTGCTCGATGACCAGCACCGAGTGACCGGCGTCGACCAGACGGTGCAGAACGCCGAGCAGGCGCTCGACGTCGGCAATGTGCAGGCCGACGGTCGGCTCGTCGAGGACGTAGAGGGTCGGGCGGACGTGGCGTTGGGTCTTGGCCGAAGCGGTGCCGTGCCCCGGTCCCGGAGCAGGCGTCGATTGCGCCTTGGTCAGCTCCGTGACCAGCTTGATGCGTTGGGCCTCGCCGCCCGAGAGCGTGGGGCTCGGCTGACCGAGCTGGAGATAGCCGAGTCCCACGTCCCGGAGCAGGGCGAGCGGGTGGTGAATGGCGCGGTGTGCGTGAAAGACCTCCACCGCCTCGTCAACGCTCAGACGGAGGACCTGACCGATGTCGAGTCCTTGATAGCGGACCTCGCGGGTTTCGCGGTCGAAACGGCTGCCGTCGCAGACCTCGCAGGTCATGCGCACATCCGGCAGGAAGCTCATCTCGAGCTTCTGCACCCCTTGTCCCTCGCAGGCGCTGCAACGCCCTCCGCTGGTGTTGAAGGAGAAGCGTGCCGGTCCCCAGCCGAGGATGCGGGCCTCCGGGGTAGCGGCGAAGAGGCGGCGGATCGGGTCCCAGAACCCGACGTAGGTGGCGGGGCAGGAGCGTGGCGTCTTGCCGATCGGCGTCTGGTCGACCTCCAGGACACGCGCGAGGCCCTGCCAGCCGGTCAGGCGTTTGCAGCCGACCAGGGTGTCTTTGCCGGGGCGCGTCCCTGTTTTGCCTTCCTGCGCGAGCAGGTTGCGCAGGCTCTTGACCAGAATCTCGCGCACCAGTGTCGACTTGCCCGATCCCGAGACACCCGTGATGCAGACCAGGCGGGCGAGCGGGACGCGGACATCGATGTCCTGCAGGTTGTGCCGGCGGGCGCCCGAGACCAGGAGCCAGTCGTCGGCCTTGCCGGTCG
>JBGSKP010000100.1:0-17527 GCA_041741175.1 Thiocapsa sp.
CCGCCGAGCGCGCGGCGCGCAATGCCGGCGACGAGCGGGTCAGCCTCGCACGGGTGTCGGAGAATCAGCTCTCAAGCTAGACGGTGATGAGCTGCCGGCTGAAGACTCGGTCTGCGTCCGCGACTCAGACGGCAAACAACCGATCCCCGCGTTATCCCTCTCTCAGGCTCGACCCGGCCGACACGGAACTGGGTCGTTGCCGTCGCACCGCCTACCCGGACCTGCAACGACATTAACCGGACGGCCCACGTTCGGGTGATCGCTGATGGCGTGCCTGCACAGGCGCCGGCGGCTGCCCCAACGCCTGTCGCACCGGCTGTCTCAGATGGGCTTCACACCCTTGTCGGCCGTTCGATTGTCCCAACGCAGTTCGGCGTCAAAAGAAGTGTAAATGTAGATTGACATCTACGTCAGTCAAGCTAGACTGACACCTAATCCAGCCACCCCCGAAGGCTTTCGTGCCAAACCCGTGCGACCCGACCTGACCATCAACCGTACTGACGACCCGCGCCATTCGCCGGTGACGTCGTTTATGACAGCCTCACAGGTCGAGGTCGATGGGCAAGGTACTGCGCGGCGGGTGATTGAGCGATCAATGTCGGGTGGAGCAGTCGCCCCGGTCGACATGAGTTGTACGTCCCTGTTGCAGGGGCGCTTGAATCGAGAGGTGGCCCGGCAAAGTCGGGTGACCACTCCGTTCCGGACAGTTGGTCCGGGACAAACCCCCCGCCGCACGGGGTCGGTGCGGCGTCACTTAGGTTCATCTCCTACTGGAGGATCGATCAATGGCTGAAAACACCAGCATGTCCGGGTTGACCGAAGAAGAAGCGAAAGAGTTCCATGGCATTTTCGTGCAGAGCATGACCACATTCTTCGGAATCGTGATCGTTGCGCACATCCTTGCATGGCTGTGGCGCCCCTGGCTGTAACGGAAACCCCTTCAGCGGCGGCGCCCGCGGGTGCCGGTCGCAAAGCAACTTAACTCGTTCCAATTCGAGGAGAAACGAATATGTTCTCGACCGAAAGCTTGTGGAAAATCTGGCTGATCATGGACCCGCGTCGCATCCTGGTCGCCATCTTTGCGTTCCTGATCGTCCTGGGCCTGGCCATCCACATGATCCTGCTCAGCACCGCAGACTTCAACTGGCTCGAAGACGGCCTCCCCGCCAAATCCAATGTCAGTCAGATGCAAGTGACGCCGGTTGTGCCGCAACGCCAATAGCGTCCTTTTCGGGGGTGGCAGGGGAGGCATGGCTCAATCGCCAGACCCCACCTACCGCCGACAGTGCTAAGAGGAGGCAGCCGATCAGGATGCCTCCCCAGCAGAGGATTTTACGATGGCCATGCTCAGTTTTGAGAAAAAATACCGCGTCCGTGGCGGGACGCTGATAGGGGGCGACCTATTCGACTTCTGGGTGGGGCCGTTTTACGTCGGCTTCTTCGGGGTTGCCACGCTCTTTTTCGCCATATTAGGGACGCTCTTGATCGCCTGGGGTGCCACCCTGGGCCCGAATCCCGAGCTTCAGACATTCAATCTCTGGCAGATCAGTATCGCTCCGCCTGATCTCAGCTACGGGCTCGGAATGGCCCCGCTTGATCAAGGTGGTCTCTGGCAGTTCATAACCCTGTGTGCCATCGGGGCCTTCGTGTCCTGGGCGTTACGAGAAGTTGAGATCTGCCGAAAGCTCGGCATTGGTTTCCACGTCCCCTTCGCATTCGCCTTCGCGATCGGTGCCTACGTCACGCTCGTCGTCATTCGTCCCATCTTAATGGGCGCATGGGGGCATGGTTTCCCTTACGGCATCCTGAGTCATCTGGATTGGGTCTCGAACGTGGGTTATCAATACCTGCACTTCCATTACAACCCGGCCCACATGCTCGCGATCACCTTCTTCTTCACCACCGCCTTAGCTCTGGCCATGCACGGCTCTCTGATTCTGATGGTGACGAACCCGAAGAAAGGTGAACCCGTTAAGACTGGTGAGCACGAGAACACCTTTTTCCGTGATTTCATTGGTTACTCCATTGGCGCCCTTGGTATCCATCGCCTGGGCCTGTTCCTTGCGCTAAGCGCCGTTTTCTGGAGTGCCGTCTGTATCGTGATCAGCGGACCCTTCTGGACCCGCGGTTGGCCGGAATGGTGGAACTGGTGGCTTGAGCTTCCGCTCTGGTAGGGTCTAGGAGATAACAATGGCTGAATATCAGAACATTTTTACAAGCGTGCAGGTGCGCTCTCCGGCATACGCCGGGACGCCGATGCCGAAAGGCAGTCTGCCGCGTATCGGCAAGCCGATCTTCTCCTATTGGGCAGGCAAGATTGGCGATGCGCAAATTGGTCCAATCTATCTCGGGTTCACAGGTGTTGCCTCTTTGATCTTCGGCTTTGTCGCCATCGAGATCATCGGTTTCAACATGGCGGCATCCGTGAACTGGAGCCCGATGGAGTTCCTCAAGAACTTCTTCTGGCTGGCTCTTGAGCCGCCCCCACCGTCTTATGGTTTGAGTATTCCACCTTTAAGTGACGGCGGTTGGTGGTTGATAGCCGGTTTCTTCCTGACCACATCCATCATTCTCTGGTGGGTCCGCACCTACAAGCGGGCAGCGGACTTGGGTCTGAGTCAGTGGATGTCTTGGGCGTTCGCATCGGCGATCTTCTTCTATCTCAGCTTGGGCTTCATTCGCCCGGTTCTGATGGGGAGTTGGGCGGAAGCTGTTCCATTCGGCATCTTCCCTCACCTGGACTGGACGGCCGCATTCTCGATCCGATACGGAAACCTGTACTACAACCCGTTCCACATGCTCTCGATCGCGTTCCTGTATGGTTCGGCCCTGCTGTTCGCCATGCATGGTGCGACCATCCTCTCGGTGAGTCGGTTCGGTGGCGACCGTGAGATCGATCAGGTCGTGGATCGTGGTACGGCGGCAGAGCGTGCGGCTCTCTTCTGGCGCTGGACGATGGGCTTCAACGCCACGATGGAATCGATCCATCGCTGGGCATGGTGGTTCGCGGTCTTGACCGTCATCACCGCCGGCATCGGCATCCTCTTGACCGGAACAGTTGTCGACAACTGGTACCTGTGGGCTGTGAAGCATGGCGTTGCACCGGTCTACCCGCTTGAGGGTTCAGTTGACCCATCGCTGTTGCAGGGGGCATACCAATGAACATGGGTAAGCACAGCTTGATCCCTTTGGCAGCGGTCGTCGCTTCCGTCTTTATCGGCGGCTGCGAGGCCCCACCGCCTGAGACGGTTCAGCTCGGATACCGCGGCCTGGCTATGGAGCACGTCAAGAACCCCGGGGACCTGGCGGCCAGCTTCAAGGCAAATCAACCGCCCGAGGTCATTCCGGCTGCAGAGCCGGGCGGACCGATGGTCACCGACATCTACCAGAACGTGCAGGTCCTCAATGACCTCACCGTGGCGGATTTTACCCGCCTAATGGTGGCCGTGACGCTCTGGGTCTCTCCGGAGCAAGGCTGCAACTACTGTCACGTTCCCGGGGATTTCGCGTCGGACGATATCTATACCAAGGTCGTGTCGCGCAGAATGTTCCAGATGACCCGCCAGGCCAACTCGCAGTGGAAAGACCACGTGGCCGACACGGGTGTGACCTGCTACACATGCCATCGCGGCAAGCCGGTTCCGGAATATGTTTGGGTGACCGATCCGGGTCCGGATCTGCCCTCCGGTGTCTCACCGACGGGTCAAAACATTGCAGCATCGACAGCGGCCTATTCGTCGCTGCCATTTGACCCGTTCACCCCCTTCCTCGATCAGGCAAACGAGATCCGGGTGATCGGCGATTCCGCCCTGCCAAGCGGGAATCGGACGTCGATCAAACAGGCTGAATGGACCTATGGCCTGATGATGCATCTGTCCAGTGCACTTGGGGTGAATTGCACCTACTGTCACAACAGTCGTTCATTCTTCGCATGGGATCAGAGCACGCCGCAACGCACCACCGCCTGGTACGCCATCCGGCATGTTCGCGAGATGAATCAGGAATACATCTGGCCGTTGAACGAAGTTCTGCCGGAGACGCGCAAAGGCCCGCTTGGAGATCCCTACCGGATCAGCTGCGCGACCTGTCACCAAGGCGCTTATAAGCCGTTGTACGGTGCTCAGATGCTGAAGGACTACCCAGCACTTGCCGGTCCGAACATGACCGGTCAAGCCGAAGCAGCAGCCGTTCCGGAGCCTGTGACTCCTGAGCCGGCAGCGCAGCCGAAGGCGCTGTAACGCACCGGTCAGCCAAACTGACCAGCGGACAGGGATGTTGAAAGGGCTGCGCCGGATCTCGGTCCGGCGCACATTGAGGGCGGGATGGTTCAGGTGACCGCGCAAGAAAGCATCCAGTTGCTGCCGCCGCGTAGCGCGAGGGATGAGGCGCCAAAAAGCGCCAGCACGGGCTAAGGTGTGAGGACAGATCGATGGCCGACCAGAAAAGTACGACGTCGGGACTGACGGACAATGAGGCGAAGGAGTTTCATGAAATCTTCGTTTCGAGCTTCGTTGCCTTTACGTCGGTTGTTGTTGTCGCCCACATCTTGGTTTGGTTGTGGCGCCCTTGGCTCTAGTCGAGCCGCTGGGCGACGATTGAGGGCCCACCGGGCGTTTGCTGATACAGCAGCACCCATTTGTTAGACATTGGAGTATGCTCATGCATAAAATTTGGCAGATCTTTGATCCGCGTAGAACCTTGGTTGCGTTGTTCGCGTTCCTGTTCGTGCTCGGGTTGCTGATCCACTTCATCCTGCTCAGCACGGCAGACTTTAACTGGCTGTCCGATGGCGTGCCTGCCACGGGTAAGGCGGCTGCTGTGACGCCTGCTGCGCAGATGGCTCCGCTGCCTGCCGGCCGCTAGTCGGAAGGCATTTAGTCCGGTGCACGTGTCCGAAGTGATGCCCCTGCAGGGTTCGATAGGACACGGGTACTCCACTGTGGTCCCCGCCGCGGGGTTGATCGCGGTAACGGCCGATTGGCCAATACATGATAAAGTGAGGGTAATTCCATGGCTGAAGAGAAAAGCATGACTGGGCTGTCCGAAGAAGAGGCGAAGGAATTTCACGGCATCTTCGTGCAGAGCATGACCGGCTTTTTCGGTGTGGTCATCGTTGCGCATATCCTTGCATGGCTCTGGCGCCCCTGGCTGTAGTCGAGCGCCTTAGACTCGTGATGGATTCCGACGGGAGGATAGCAGCGATCTGCGCCATCCCGAATTACGTTTTTAGGAGATAAACTATGCCCACCATGTATAAAATTTGGCAGATCTTTGATCCGCGCAGAATGTTGGTTGCTTTGTTCGGTTTCCTGTTCGTGCTGGGACTGCTGATCCACTTCATCCTGCTCAGCACGGCCGACTTCAACTGGCTGGGCGATGGCGTTCCTGCATACGAGGGACAGGCCGCAGTCGTGACGCCTACCGCTCAGATGTCCCCTTTGCCGGCTGGTCGCTAGATCAGGCCGCGATGTGCGGTCTCGGGCGCGCGGCGTAAGAACCGCGTTGTCCGGGACCGCAGCGAGTCAGCCAGTCTCTATGGTTTATTCCTGCGACTCCATCGTCCTGCCGACGCACCAACCGATCGAGATTATCGAGATCACGTCGCTGGTTCAGTCTCGTTTCGAGCAAAGCCGGATCAATCAGGGTCAAGTCGTCCTCTTCTCGCCGCATACCACTGCATTCATCTGCCTGAACGAGAAGGAGGAGATGTTGCAGCGCGACATGCTCGATTTCCTCGCCCGACTGGCCCCCGCAAATGTCGACTATCGCCATAATCGCGACCCGGTCGACGGTCGACTCAATGCGCACTCACACCTGCTCGGGCTGTTTATGAATGCATCGGAGACAATCCCGGTTCTGGATGGGCAATTGCTCCTCGGCGGCTGGCAGTCGATCTTTTTCGTGGAACTGGATGGTCCTCGCGAGGATCGGCGCCTCTACGTTCAAATCATCGGAGAGCGTTAGCGGATGAAGGCCGCTGACCTGGAGGGGTTCTTTGCAGACCCCGACACCCTGGATCCGGACGCCTATCTCTGGCTCGACTATTACCTGGAGTGTCGGGGCGATCCGCGAGTCGCCGTTGCGCATTTCTGCTCCGAGCAGTCGACGGCCCAATGGCATCGGGTCGGGTCGGACGAAGACCTACGAGGCACCTTCGGTGCCAAAGTGGTCGAACTGCACATCGAGGCGACAGGTCTCGAGTTCAGCTATGGCGTCACGGCACCCGGAACCGGGGACGTGCACGCATGCCGCGTTACGATCGCGCATCCCCATTGCAATTTCGGAGCGAAGATACCCAATTTGCTGAGTGCCGTCTGCGGTGAGGGGACCTTCTTCTCGCCCGGTACGCCGCTCGTGAAGTTGCTCGACATTCGCTTCCCGGAGAGCTACCTCGCGGCATTCGATGGCCCCCGGTTCGGTGTTGCCGGCGTGCGTGATCTGCTGCAGATTTACGACCGGCCGATTTTCTTTGGCGTGATCAAACCCAATATTGGCCTTGCGCCGGAGGAAATGGCGCAGTTGGGTCTGCAAGGCTGGCTTGGCGGCCTGGATTTTGCTAAAGACGACGAGATGCTTTGCGACACCGACTGGTGCAGTCTGGAACGGCGTTCGGCCCTGCTTGGGGCCGCACGGCGACGCGCAGAGGCTGAAACAGGCGTGCGTAAAGGCTACCTGGCAAATATCACGGACGAGGTGCATCGCCTCTCAGAACTGCACGATGTCGCGGTCTCAAACGGTGCGAATGCGTTGTTGATCAACGCCCTGCCGATCGGGCTAAGCGCTGTGCGAATGTTGGCGCAGCACAGCCGGGTACCTTTGGTCGCGCATTTTCCGATGTTTGCTGCAATGAGTCGGTTAGCCTGTTTCGGCGTCAGCACGCTGGTGCTCACCAAGCTGCAACGGCTCGCCGGATTCGACGTGATCATCATGCCGGGTTTCGGTGGACGGATGTTCACATCCGATGAGGAAGTCTGTCGCAATGCGCAGGCATGCCTGGAACCGATGGGCACGCTGCGACCGAGCTTGCCGGTCCCCGGCGGAAGCGATTGGGCGGGAACACTGAAGCAGGTCTACGACAAGCTCGGAACGACCGATTTCGGCTTCGTGCCTGGGCGCGGCGTGTTCGGCCACCCGATGGGGCCGCGCGGGGGTGCCGCCAGCATCCGTCAGGCGTGGGACGCGATCCGTAGCGGGGTGCCGATGAACGAGCATGCGCGACAGCATGATGAGTTGCGTGCAGCGATGGCGGCGTTTGGCGGCAACGCTTAGGCGCAGTGGCCAAAAAGTCGAAATAAGCCCTTGTGTTGGAGGTTAGGCTTGAGCGCCCGAATCGTACCGCCCCTACAGGCCGATGATCTAGAGCAGGCCGCGCTGCGCGATGCCGGTGAGCAGGTGATTCTTGTCGACGACAGGGATTGCGTGATCGGCTGTGCCGGCAAAATGGATGCGCATCGCGAAGGGCAGTTGCACCGCGCCTTCTCGATCCTCGTCTTCAATGCCGACGATGAGCTGCTTCTGCAGCGGCGGGCCGAGGCGAAGTATCACTTTGCGACGCGTTGGTCGAACACCTGCTGCGGCCATCCGCGACCCGACGAGCCGACCATGCAGGCAGCGGGCCGACGTCTGAAGGAAGAATTCGGCATTCGCGTGCCGCTGACCGAACGGGCGCAGCTTGTTTATCGGGCGGAGGATCAGGCGTCCGGTCTGATCGAGCATGAATATCTGCATGTCTTCTTCGGGGTGCATGCCGGAGATCCGCGGCCTGATCCGTCCGAGATCGGTGCCTGGCGCTGGATGTCGGTGCCGGCGGTGCATCGCGCGCTGGCCCGGCGGCCGGATTGGTTTACGCCCTGGTTTCGGCTTCTGATGGGGCGCTTGTTACCGACCTCCGGCTGAATCCGTTTACGTCGTGATGTCCGGCCGGGCTGTGCCTCGTGCGCCTGTGCATCGTCTCCAACGCCTTCAGTGAAGCCTCTGTCTGCCATGTCATCCCAAATCCCGCTCGACCCGCCGTCCCGGACGACCCCCGATACACACCAGCGGGGGAAAGATAAAATCTCGCGCATTCCGGTCAAAATCGAGCGAACCTCCGAGCTTCTGCGCAAACCAGCGTGGATACGAGCCAAAGCGCCGATCGGCGCGGGCGTCAGCCGGATCAAGGGGTTGCTGCGTCAGGGAAAGCTTGCGACCGTTTGCGAAGAGGCGATGTGTCCGAACCTGGGCGAGTGCTTCAATCACGGCACCGCAACCTTCATGATCCTGGGCGACATCTGCACGCGGCGCTGCCCGTTCTGCGATGTGGCGCACGGTCGACCCAAGCCGCTCGACCCCGACGAGCCGAAGCATCTCGCCGAGTCCATCGCCGCTATGGGTCTGCGCTATGTCGTGATCACCTCGGTGGATCGGGACGACCTGCGCGATGGCGGCGCGGCCCATTTCGCCGCCTGCCTGGCCGCCGTGCGGGCGCTCAGTCCGACGATCAGGCTTGAGGTTCTGGTGCCGGATTTTCGCGGTCGCGAGACGATTGCGCTGGAGCAGTTCGTCGGCGCGGGCGCCCCGGATGTCTTCAATCACAATCTTGAGACCGTGCCGCGGTTGTATTGCGAGGCGCGGCCGGGCGCCGATTATGCCGGGTCGCTGGATTTGCTCGCCGCCTTCAAGGCCGTGCATCCTCAGGTGCCGACCAAGTCGGGGTTGATGCTGGGACTCGGCGAGACCCGCGACGAGATCCTGGAGACCTTGCGCGACTTGCGCGACCACGGCTGCGGCATGCTGACCCTGGGGCAATATCTCCAGCCGAGCCGCGATCACCTGCCGGTGCGGCGCTACTGGACGCCGGAGGAGTTCGATGATCTGAGGCTGTTCGCCGAATCCATCGGATTTTCAAACGTCGCCAGCGGTCCGATGGTGCGCTCCTCGTACCATGCCGATCGCCAGGCGCTCGGCGTCCTCGACGGCGACGCACCGACCGACGCCTAAGCCGCGCCAGGACCAGGCGGTCGGGGTCATCAGTCCTCGGTCGGCAGATGGTCGCTGTAGCGCTCCATCAGATAACAGAGACAATCCTGCCGGATCACCTCCTCATTGCGCGTCAGCATCGAGGGCATGACCGACTGGCGGAGTCTCAGCTCGGCGTCTTCAATGTGGAAATAGCGCGCACCGACGTCCCGGTCGTGCTCGTCGCGCACATCCAAGGCGATACCGATGCGGATGCCGCTGTCGGTGCCGAGACCGGGATGCAACCTGCCGAAGGCCATGCCGCGAGGCAGCTCACAGAAATTCAGATGCTCCAGCGTGGGGTTGAGCTGAAGCTCGGCCTCGTCCGGGGCGAAGGCGAAACCCACCTCCTCGCGGATCTTTACCTGAGCCACCGTGTGGAAGAGATCGATATCCTGCGGTGGGACCGGATGGGGGGAGATACGGGCGAGATGCAGGGCGGCCTCGATGAAGGCGCGCGCATGCTCGACACCCTGTTGTTCTCCGGGCTTGCCGCACTCGACCGTCACCGCGGGGCAGAGCCGCGCCATCGCCAGCGATTGGACGCCAGTCGGTCGCGAGAAATAGACGACGATCCGACCGAACAGGGTCGCGAGGTTCAGGAAGCGATTGTCGATCAGGTTAATGCAGGCGTAATGGGGATTCGCGCCAGTGTTGTTGTGCAGGTCAAGGCTGGCGAACAGACCCCGGTCGGCCATGATGGCGACGACCCTGGCCATCAGGTCGTGCTCGGGCGTGTAGGGGAGTTGGGTGCCAGGCCAGACCCGATTGTAGTCGGGCTGTTCCGGCAGATGGCGCACACCGGCCTGTGCCGCGCTCACATTGCCGATAAAGAGGCTCAAAGCGCGCGGCAGGCGGAGCTCACCGAAACGCTCGAGCTGGTCGCGCAGCAGCGCCCGGATTGCCTCCCAGCCGACCGTCTCGTTTCCATGCATCAGCACGGAGACAAAGAGTGCCGGCACGCGTGCGCCCGGGAGGTGGATCAGGGTCGGTGCCCCGAGCAGCCGATTCAGGTCGTGGCTTTCGGTGTCGAGGATCCCTGCGGGAAGATAGTCAAACTCTTGGAGCATGGCGTCTCGATCGGTGAGTCCATCGGTGGGTTGAAGGGTGGCGGGTCGGCCGGTCCAACAGATCGTGCACGGTCCCAATCTAATCCGGCGTTCATCCGGCGTTCATCCGGGATTGTCTATCCACCCGATCAGGGCGTGTGCAACGGCCACACGTGAACGGGTCGCCCCGTCTGTTGCTGCTCGAGATAGGCCGCTGTCAGGCCAACCATATCGCATCCATGCTGTTTGACCCAGGCACGCTGCCAGCGGGCACCCGTACAGCCTGTGCGCAGGCGCGCGGCGATGATGCCGAGCCAATGCCGGATCTCCTCGTCATCCACGCCCAGCGCCTTCAAGCCGCGCCTGGCACGCGGTAGCAGGTCATCATGGATGACACGCGTGACCGGCATGGTCCTGCCATCGGTCCAGTGAATCTCGGCATCGAGCCCATGGCGTGCGCAGCGGTAAAACGCCATGCGGGTCTGCGCGAAGGCATGCTGTAGCTCGGGTGGTTCGGTCTGACCGGCGAGATCGCTGACTGCGCCGAGATACAGTGCCGCATTCGCCACCATGTCCGTCACCGTTGGCCCGGCCGGGATAACGCGATGCTCGATGCGCAGATGCGGTTGACCGGCCGCGTCGAAGCCCAGCAGGGGGCGGTTCCAGCGCCAGATGGTACCATTGTGAAGGCGCAGATGGGCCAGCGGCAGATCGGCTTCGGGCATGAGCTGCGGCAGCAGAACCGGATAGCGTTCCACGTTGGCGCGGAAGGTTTCCATGATCGAGCGCTCGGCATAACGGAAACCGAAATTCACACGCTCCTGCAGGATGGGCCCACCGACGGAGACGGCCTGCTCGAAGAGCGGGATGCGCGTCTCGTCCCACAGATCGCGACCGAACAGGTAAGGCGAGTTGGCGCTGATCGCGACCAGGGGTCCGCTGACCAGCTTCGAGGCGTTATAGGCCCGCGCCGCCCGCGCCGCATCGACCTTCAGATGGATTTGAAACGAGGTTGCGGCGGCCTCTAGCATGACATCGTGCCAGGTCAGCTCCAGGCGTTCGCGGCCCTCGATGAGGAGTGTCATGGGCCGGCCGCAGCGCAGGGCGAAGATCCTGTCGTTGAGCGCCCGGTAGCGTTTGCGCGGGGTCATCGAGGCGAGGCCCAGATGCTCCGGGCGGACAGTCGGTAGGATGCCGATCGTCACCAGACGGGTCCCGAGACCGGCCGAGACGTCCTCGCAGCGCTTAAGCGTGGCGGTGAGATTCGCCGCGAGCAGAGTCAGGCAGTTGCCCGTCAGGCCGGCCGGCGCGCCGTTGATCTCCGCGTTAAAGGTGGCCAGCTCGGCGCTCACCGAAGGATCATTGATCCCGGCCAACAGTGACTCGATCTGCGGCGCTGGTTCCATCTCTGGACCCACTAGCCAGGTCTCAAGCTCCACGCCGCAGGTTGGCTCGGCGACCGCGAGACGACCGGAGCGCAGCCAACGCTCAAGCACGGCCGTTTCCTCGCGGAGCCGGGACGAGAAGTCTGCCAGGTCCTGCGCGGTAAAATACGCCTCGGCAATCTCTTGACCCATACCCGGTCTCCGGTCAGGGTTGATCCAGCCTCCAGTATGGTTGTCGGTGTGGCAGGCCGATAGGGCGCCGGGCTGGCTCTGCGCACTCTTGCCCCGGATCGCTGGGTGTTGAGGGATCAGCGCGATAATAATCGGTCCAACTCGGCCAGTCGCTCGGGTGTCCCGATATCGAACCAGTGTCCCCGATGCTGCCGTCCGCCGACCCGTCCATCGGCCGTCGCCTGCCGCAGCAGGGGCGTGAGCGGAAAGACTCCGGGCCGGCAGTCCTTGAAAAGACTCGGGCTGTAGACACCGATGCCGCTGAACGTCAGGCGCGGTCCGCCGTCGGGCTGAACGCGCCCGGCGATCAAACTGAAGTCCCCGTCCGGGTTATGCGGCGGATTCTCCACGAGTACCAGGTGGGCGAGATCACCAGCGTCCAGACCCAGTCCCAGCGTCGCGGGATCCAGATCGGTCCAGATATCGCCGTTGATCACCATGAAGGGCGCCGCACCAAGCAGCGGCAGCGCCTTGAAGATGCCGCCGCCGGTTTCCAGTGCGGTCGGCTCGGGCGAGTAACGGATGCTCAGGCCGAATGCTCTGCCGTTGCCCAGCGCCGTCTCGATCTGATCGCCGAGATGCGCGTGATTGATCACGATGTCGCGGATGCCGGCTGCGGCCAGACGCTCCAGATGGTAGTGAATCAAGGGTCGCCCGCCCGCTTCAAGTAAGGGCTTGGGCCTGTGGTCGGTCAAAGGACGCATACGATTGCCGCGGCCCGCGGCGAGGATCATTGCCTTCATAAGACCTCGAAGTCTGCTGTGTGGGCGATCAAGACGACGCATCGACAAGGCGAGCAAGAGGAGTGGGGTAACGATACACCAGCTTGCGCCCGGCGCGGTCGACGCCGTCGCGCAACGCCATTCAGGACCCGGTTGGGCCGATTGATCCGTGTGGATTGCTTTGGGTCGATTGGATCCCGGAGGGCGTCCTGATCGGTCGACCGGGCGGTCGGTTTTGACGCCTGCCCACAGCGTGGTAGCCTTTTGGCGCCAGCCCCGTCAATGGTCGATCCGCATGCAGGACACCAGCCCTATCCCGAGCGACATCCTGTCCCGGTTGATCGACCTGATGACCGGACTCTACGCCGAAACGGACGGTTTTCTCGACCATCCGGACGAGGCGCAGGGTTGGTACAACCGCGGCTATGCAAACGGGATCGGCTCTGCGCTGGTGGATCTGGGGCATGGCGTGGCGTTGCGTCAGGCGTGCACCCTTGATCCGTCTGACATTTCCGAGGCGCATTTGGGGCTGCCGTGGGCAAGGCGTATGCGCACGGTTTCGTAATGGGCCGACGAGAGACTCGTGAAGTCATGGAGCGTCTCTGACGTGTTTAAGATTATCTCTTTTAATATCAATGGAATTCGCGCTCGCCCTCACCAGCTGGAGGCGATCAAAGCCGGGCATGATCCGGATGTGCTGGGTCTGCAGGAGTGCAAGGTCGCCGACGAGGCGTTTCCGCTCGAGCTGGTCCAGTCGATGGGTTACGCGACGCACTTCCATGGTCAGAAGTCGCACTATGGCGTCGCCCTTTTGAGTAGGGCCGAGCCACTTGCCGTCGTCAAGGGCTTGCCATGGGATTCGCTGGATGCCCAGCGCCGCGCCATTACCGGACGCTATGCGCTACCGGGCGGCGGCGAGATCACGGTGATCAACGGCTATTTTCCGCAGGGGGAAAGTCGCGATCATCCGACCAAGTTCCCCGACAAGCGAAAATTCTATGCCGACCTTGTTGCCTATCTGCGTGAATCCTTCTCGCCCGATGACTATCTCGCGGTGATGGGCGATATGAACGTCGCCCCGCAAGATCTCGACATCGGCATCGGTGCGGACAACGCCAAGCGCTGGCTGCGCACAGGCAAATGCAGCTTCCTCCCTGAAGAGCGCGAATGGCTCAAGACCCTGACCGACTGGGGCTTGGTCGACGCCTATCGGGTGATCCATCCGCAGGTCGACGATCGATTCAGCTGGTTCGATTATCGCTCGCGTGGCTTTGAGCGCGAGCCCAAGCACGGGCTGCGCATCGACCATCTCCTGGTGACCGCGCCGTTGCGCGAACGGCTGCTGGACGCCGATATCGACTATGCAATCCGCGGCATGGACAAACCCTCGGATCATTGTCCGGTGTGGGCGCGATTCGATCTGTGACGGCAGGTCGGGCGAACCATGCATTGCATGACCCCTGGCACACCCTCGGCGCGAGTTGCCGTGCCATGAACCCACTGCAGCCGATCGGCGTCTTTGATTCGGGCGTGGGTGGTCTGTCGGTGCTGGCCGAGATCCGGCGTGAGCTGCCGCACGAAGACCTGCTGTATGTCGCCGATTCGGGCTATGCGCCCTATGGTGATCAGTCGATGGCGGCCATCGCGTCGCGCTCGATCGCCATTAGCGAGTTCCTGCTCGCGCAGGGGGCCAAGGCGATCGTCGTTGCCTGCAACACCGCCACGGGTGCGGCGGCCCGGATGCTCCGAACCCGTTTCCCGGTCCCCGTGATCGCCATGGAGCCCGCAGTGAAGCCGGCTGTTCTGCGCACCCGCTCCGGCGTTGTCGGCGTTCTGGCGACACGCCAAACGCTCGCCAGCGAGCCATTCGGCCAGTTGCTCACGCGTTTGGGCGAGGGTGCCCGGGTCGTCACGCAGGCGTGTCCCGGTCTGGTCGAGCGGGTCGAGTCAGGCGACCTGGACGGCGAGGGAACCCGCGCACTCCTGGCCGCCTATATCGAGCCGCTCTTGATCCAGGGTGCCGATACACTGGTGTTGGGTTGCACCCACTACCCGCATCTGGACAGACTGATCCGTGAACTGGCCGGACCCGACACGGCGGTGTTGGACTCCGGCGCAGCGGTCGCCCGACAGGTCCGCCGCCGCCTGGCTGAAACGGGCCTCTTGGCCTTGTCCAGTCGTCACGGCGGCGAGCGGTTCTGGACCAGCGGCCAGCCGGCCAGGATCCATCCCGTGATGGAGCGGCTCTGGGGCGCGGCTTTCGAGCTGCTGCCCCTGGAGCAGGATGCCGCGGACACTGCAGCCGGGGATGCGCCGGCGCTAGTGCTATCAAGCGTTTGAAACGCTACGCCCGTTGTCGAGTCAGGCGCAGCCGGATCGACGCGAAATCGACGGCCAGTCTGCCGAGTGCGGTTTAAACTGAAAGGCGGTCGAGACACGCCACACAGAGCTGTCGGCGACACCCAAAGTCGAAGCGGCTTCAGCGGCTATGAACTGGCTGAAAGCCGGCTCAAAGATCTGGCACATCGATGAGCGCGTTTTTGAACAGCCGCGTTGATGCGCCAGACCCGCTCAGTCATCGTCAACGCTAACTCCGGAGGCATCATGCCCGGGATACCCGGCATTCGAATCGCCGCACTCCTCTCACTCGTCTTGGTCGTGTGGGCCGCGCCCGTGGCCTTCGCCAACGAGCCTTGTCTGAAGCTGGTCTTCGGGCGCTATTGTCTCGGCGCCGACATGGGCCCGCTGTTGCAGAGCGTCCCGCTGCCGATCGGTCGCCAAGACCAAGGGGCGAGTACCGCACTGGTCTTTGCGGATGGGCCTGACCGGATCTATGCACTCGGCTTCACGGGTCGACTCTACAAGGTCGTACGCGCCTTCGCTGTCTCGACGCAACTGCGTTACGAGGAGACCTATGCCGCCTTACGCGACATCTACGGTCTGGGCGAGGATCAGAGTCGCTTCCCCGAGGACGCCGTCACACCCGCGCGTCGTCTGGCCGCCATTCGTCGTGGCGAAGGCCGCGCACTCCACGTCTGGAAGCCATTGCCCACCTGGCATATCGAACTCTCCTGGACGCGTGAGATGGGTCTGTCACTGGCCTACATCGCCACTGATCTGAGTGCCGCGCGTGCCGCGCAGCTTGAGGGGGGGCTTTGAGTCGGCCGACTGGCCTCGCGAGCCCAATCGTTCCATCCTGTTTGCTTTCCATTGAACTTACGAACGTAGGGCGGCAACCCTTTGCCGCCGCGACCGCTCCAGCGGCGCCGACGCCTGAGCGAATGACGGCGATTGCATGCGGGCGCCTGGAAGGTGCCGGATGACAAGACCGGACCGCACGCCGTAACAGGCTGATTAACTTGCTGGTCGAAGTCCAATCAATGGCGTTACTCGTACACCTTTGTAGTGCCCCGGAGCGGCGTTTGGGTAACCAAGGGTCGTGAGTTTCGCGGGTGCAAAACCGCAGGCCGCAGCGCAAGCGAACCTGGATGTAGCCTCGTCACTTAATCGAAGAAGCCGACCCTGTGGTCAGAAGGGGAAGGCCGCCGTCGGCGGGACAAGACAACATATTGAGACTCGAAGATCCGTCGGGAAACCGCGTTGCCAAGGGGATCATCCGCCGAAGCTGGACCACACTCAATGGATCGAATGCGGTCAAGCAGGTATCCTCCCGCTGTGCACGAGTGTGCTGTGGCACTAGCCTGCCAGACGATCGGAGCATTCGCGCAGTCCGGGCAGGTCCCGGCCGAAGTTGATGCGCACCATGCGGTGCGGACGTCACAGTACCAGCAGGCATGCACGAAGAGGCACGACGCCGTGCCTGCGCGCGTGCGTTCCCCCGAAACAAACAAGAGGCACGGATATGGAGCTGTTGGACGGTATCATCCGGATCGATTCATTCCTCGCCGTGACGATCGGCATCGTCGTGCTGTTCATCGGCAAGTTGCTGAACGATAAGATTGGATTCCTGCGTGAGTTCAGTATCCCGGAGCCGGTTACCGGCGGGTTGCTGTTCTCCGTTCTGTTCGCCCTGCTCTATCTGGGCTCCGGCTTTGCGGTGGAGTTCGAGCTGCGGGCCCGGGATATTCTGCTCGTCTATTTCTTTACAACGATCGGTATCAACGCCAGCGCGCGCGATCTGCTGGCGGGTGGTCGGCCGTTGCTGATCCTGCTCGCCATCACGATTACCTTTATGTTTGCGCAGAACCTCACGGGGATCGGCGTGGCCTCGCTCTTTGATCTGCCGGCGGCTGTCGGCGTGGTCGGCGGGAGTATGTCGTTGATCGGCGGGCATGGTACGACCATCGCCTGGGCACCCTCGATCGTCGAAGACTTCGGGATTTCCAACGCGATGGAGATCGGTATCGCCAGCGCGACCTTCGGGTTGATCCTCGCCAGCATCATGGGTGGGCCGATCGCCAAGTTTCTGATCACACGCCACAAGCTCACGCCCGCGCCGCAGGCCGTCGAAGAGGTTCAGGAGGTTGGGCTGACCGACAGGCAGCGCAAAGATGGCGTCGATCACATGGACTTTCTGGGCGCCGTCCTCGCCATCCACATCTGCATCATCATCGGTTTCGCGCTGAACAAGGCGATTGCGGAGGCTGGTCTCATGCTGCCGCTCTTCGTGACCTGCCTCTTCGCCGGCATCCTGATCACCAACCTGGTGCCCGGGAATTTCTCTAAGTGGAGTGGGGTCACCTGGCCGACACGCACCCCCGCCATTGCATTGATCGCCGACATCTCGCTCGGTGCCTTCCTCGCCATGTCGCTCATGAGCATGCAGTTGTGGACCCTGGTTGATCTGGCGGGGCCGATCTTCACGATCCTGGCCGCCCAATTCGCCCTAGCGGTCATCGTCACCATTTTCATTTTGTTCCCATTGATGGGTAAGAATTATGACGCGGCGGTCGTTTCGGCCGGCTTCGGCGGCGTGTCGCTCGGCTCGACCCCCACGGCCATGGCCAACATGGCGGCGGTCACCCAGCGTTTCGGTCCGTCGCACCGCGCCTTCATCATCGTGCCTCTGGTCTCAGCCTTCTTCATCGACCTGACCAACGCGATGGTCATTCCCTTCTTCCTGAGAACCTTTTGAGCGGCCTTTGGCTGTCGCTGCTCAACCCGGCCGTGGGGGGGCGGGGGG
>JBGSKP010000101.1:0-7917 GCA_041741175.1 Thiocapsa sp.
CTCCTGGCCGCCATCGACGCGGCCTTGCGCGGCGAGACCTATCTCAGCCCGGCTCTGGCAGAGCCGATTCCGCGGCCCGACGCCGGCACCGGGACTGCCGGGTCGGGCGAGCTCTCCGGTCGGGAACGCGACGTACTGCGTCTCCTGGCAGAGGGTCGACGCACCAAGGAGATCGCCACGCAGATGGGGATCAGCCCCAAAACGGTCGAGACCTACCGCAGCCGCATCGGCCACAAACTAGGTCTCGGCACCCTTGCCGAGCTGGTGAAATACGCGATTCGGGCGGGGATCGTCCGGGGTTGAGCGACACCAAGTCACCCGGCGCAACAGGGCGGGCTGAAGAAGGTGCTCGCCAGTGCGAATCGGCCGTCACCGGTCGTTCAGTCAGACCAGGGCGATCCGGATACGAGGTCCGACACGGTCACCCACCCCGTCTCGCTTCAGGCACGCCGCTGCTGCCGATACATGTCCTCGAACGTCGCGGCCGGTAGCCTGAAGATACCGTTCGAGACGGCGCGCAGCCGGTCGGCAAACTGGAAGCGGATCGGGATTGCGGAACTCGTACTCGAAGGCGGCGACGAAACGGTCGCCGCGACACTCAAGCACTCAAGAGTGCTGGTGGGTAACTGGCGGCCGGTGCGCGACCTCAATGCTCGCAATTGTCGAGCTTCGCGCGCGCCCCCGGAATCACCGACAACAGAAAGGTCGAGACCAGCACGACCGGCGCCAGGATGATCAGAACGAGTGCCAAAAACAGCACGACGTGCTGCACATAGGCCCAATCGGGGACGACATAGCGCACCGCGGCGAACAGCAACACGGCGGCGGCAAAAAAGATCGCGGAGACCAAGACGCCCTCGCGCAGTGTCTTGCAACCGAGCATCAGCAATCGATGAGCCATTCGCCCTCTCCCCCGTGGTCCGGACTATTTCTGACCCGGCGCGGCGTCCGTGGCCGAACCGCCCGAGGACAGGCTCGTCGCGTTCGTCAACATCTTCTGAAACATATCCCAGGATGCCATGGTGCCGGTCACGTAGGGCTGAAACAGCTTGATCGGGTCATAACCCTCGGTGCCGGACACCATCCGCTCGCGGATGTCGTCCATCAATTGACGCTGGAAGGCTTCAACATCCGGTAGACCAAAGAGCTTACGCATCTCTTCGGGTGTCATCTCGACATCGACACTGATCTTCATGACTCTCTCCATGGCGGCGCGGCACGGCAAAGTGCCCTGCCTGCCCGATCACTCTGGACGATGACGACGCTCGAAGCAAGTCGCCTCATGGCGTCGCCGAAGCCCCGGACACGGCCTAATGCCGACTCGCCCGGGGAACCGAATCGGTGGGGACCGGGTCCTCCACCGCCATGGTCCGGCGCACACGTCGCCCGACCAGGAGGCAGGCACGTTCGAATGCCCGGGCCGCCTCGCGCGCGTTCCATTCCCATTCCGAGGGATGCGCGGTGACCGGAAACTGCCAGTGCCCGGTGGTCAGCACGGTGCCGATGCGCACCTCGAGCGTCCAGTCATGCCAGACGGTACCCGGCTGATCGTCCTCGACAAACTCCTGCTCGGCCAGCCGAATGTAGTTCCCGGCACGATCCTCCATCGATACCAGATCGGACAGCACCAACGTGTCGTCGACGCAACTGCTCCATCCCGTGTGGACCGCGCTGGCGGTGCCCATCAGCGCGTGAATGATCAGCGCCGGTGTCAGGATCAGCGACAGGGGCGTCTCCCAGTCCGGCTCGGCGACATCGGTCTCTGCGGTCATTGCGAATCCTTAACAGACAACTTGTTCCCGGCTAATCCACGGGGTCTAATGGTCGTCAGTCTATAGTTAGCGTCCGTCACAGGGCAATCCTCGTTCGGATCCCCGGGCAAATCCTCGCTTGGATCCCCATTCGGATCCTCTTTTGGATCGGGGCTCGCACTGCGGGCCGTGCACAGTCAAGGCGTCGACCATGTCCGTCCTACTCGATTTCAGTATTTTCCCGGTGGATCAAGGCGCCGGCGTGAGCGCTTTCGTCGCACCCGTGATCGCTATGATCCGCGACAGCGGTCATGCCTACCGGCTTTCGCCCATGGGCACCACCGTCGAGACGGCCACCCTGCCCGAGGCACTTGAACTCATCGCGCACGCCCAAGCGGTCCTCGATGATCTGGGCTGCGAGCGCGTTTACGCCACGGCCAAATTCGATATCCGACAGGGACCGCTCGGACGTCTGGACGCAAAAATCGCCTCGGTGCGGGAACGGATCGGCGAGGTCTCGGCCTAACTCGCCTCCGGGTCGCGCGGCGACGACCCCGGTGCGACGACCGACCCGCTACCAGCCCTTCGGGGCTCGACGCTATGTCGTGAGGAAACCGTGTCCCGACACCCTCCCGAATCCGCTTTCACTCAGGACGCCCGATCATGAAGGTTGCGATTTTTTCCGATGTACAAGCCAACCTGCCGGCGATGGAAACGGCGGTCGAGCAGATCCTCGACTGGCATCCGGATCTGGTCATCATGGACGGCGACCTGGTCAACCGCGGTCCAAGCAGCCTCGACTGCGTGGAGTTGTTCGACGCTTTGCGGCGTGAGCGCGGCTGGCTGCCGGTCAAAGGCAATCACGAGTCATGGATCCTGCGGTGCGCGCGCGAGGCCCCGCGCACCGAACTGGAGGCCGAGATGCGCCGCTTCGCCGACTGGACCTCCGCGCAGATCAGTGCGCGTCTGGCGGCGATCGAGGGTTGGCCGGACCATCTGTGCTTCCACGGCAGCCACGACGACAGTTGGGTCCATGTCACGCATGGAACCATGGCGGGAAACCGCTTCGGCATCTCGGCCGGGGTGGCCGATGAGGATATTCGCGGCAATATCCCGATGGATATCGCGCTCTTCGTGACCGCCCACACCCATCGGCCACTGCACCGTGAATTGGACGGGATCCCCATTCTGAACGTCGGCTCAGTCGGATCGCCTTTCGACGGCGATGTGCGCGGCAGTTACGCGCTTCTGCAAGAGCGCAACGGGCGTTGGGATTGGGAGATTGTCCGGTTTGACTACGATCGCGCGCGCGCCGAACGTGATTTCCGTCAATCGGGCTTTATCGAGGAGGGTGGTCCACTGGCCCGCATCCTCTTCGAGGAGTGGCGACAGGCGCGTCTGCTGATGCCGTTCTGGAGACGGGGCTTCGAGCCCGCCGTGCTTGCAGGCGAGCGTCAGCTCGGTCCGGCGGTGGATGAGTTTCTGCGCGAGCAGGCCGTTTAAGGCTAAGGCAGGACGCAACGTCCAACGTTGCGACGGGCGTCGTGTGTCACGAACATAGATCCCGCCGGAAGGCTGACGACGGCGTCGCGCAGCGGCGGCTCGGCGCCGCTACGCGACAGGTGGCGACTCATCATTGCCCGGTCTGCCGACTCAGGACAAAGACGGACGCCCCGGCACCGAGCAGCCCCCAGAACACCATTGGAACCCAGGTGTTGGTCGTGATTGCAGCGACCCCATAGGTCGCGCTCGATAGCATGAGAAAGAGACAGGCTGTGATTGCACTCAAGATGAACGGCATCATGATTGTTTCCTTTTTGCTACAGTATTGACAAGTATATTAGCGTTTACTGAACAACATGCAAGGCCGCTCCGGTGCACCTCCGGTCCGCGAGGCGGGCTTCGGGCGGGTTATCGGAGGTCGTGTAACAGAATGAAACCGGCATTGACACCAGGCCGCATGGGGCATCGCCGTCAAAACCCAGGAGCTGGCTTGGACAAAAAGCACCATCGGCAACAGATTGCATCAAAATGTAACGGGACACGCATTGATGTCCGCGGGAGTAACAAATGAGCGACACCGATCGCCTCTATCGCTTTGTTTTCGACAATCTCGGCATTCGCGGCAATCTGGTCCATCTGAATGCGACCTGGCGGGCCGTCCTGGGTACCCACCCGTATCCGGATGCCGTTCGCGATCTGCTCGGCGAGGCCCTCGCAGCCGTCACGCTGCTCGCCTCCACGATCAAGTTTCAAGGATCGCTGATCCTGCAGGCACAAGGCAGCGGCCCGCTTCGCACCCTGGTCGCCCAAACCACCCATGAGCATCTGGTGCGCGGGCTAGCACGCTGGGAGGGTGAGGTACCGGCGACGGGAACCCTGCCCGAGCGTTGCGGCGAGGGACATCTGGCGCTGACCATCAAACGAGACGGTGCCGAGCCCTATCAAGGGATCGTGCCGCTGGAAGGAGCCGATCTGGCGAGTGCGATCGAGCGTTACTTTCGCGATTCGGAGCAGCTCCCCACCCGACTCTGGCTCACCGCAGGCGAGCAGCACACCGCCGGGCTGCTGCTCCAGCGCCTTCCGGGCGAGGGCATCAATCACCCGGACAGAACTGGCCGGGCGCTCACTGATGAGGATTGGCAACGCATCGGCCTGCTTGCCGACACCCTGACCCGCGAGGAGCTCACCGGACTCCCCACCGCCGATCTGCTCTATCGACTCTTCAACGAGGAGTCGATCCGGCTGTTCGAGCCCGAGCCAATCGCTTTTCGTTGCGGCTGCTCACGCATCCGCATCGAAGAAACACTGAAAATACTGGGCCCGGCCGAAGTAGACAACATCATCGCCGAGGAGGGCTCGCTCAGCGTCACCTGCGAATTCTGCAACCGCACCTACGCATTCGACGCCGTCGATGCCAGGCAGCTATTCACCGAGCACACCCGGCATGCATCCTCCCCGGCGCAGCACTGAGCGTGCCGACACTTCACATGCCGGGCATTCTGCAACCCTTGCTCGGACTCGGCGTGCTGGTCGCCTTGGCCTGGCTGTTGAGCGAACGCCGCAGCGCGGTCAGCCCGCGGCTCGTGATCGCCGGTCTGGCGCTGCAGATCGGGTTTGCACTGTTGCTGCTGAAACTCCCGCTGGCCCAGGCCACATTTATGTCGTTGAACGACCTCGTGCTGGCGATTCAGCGTGCCACCCAAGCCGGTACCGAACTGGTTTTCGGCTTTCTCGGCGGCGGACCGACGCCATGGGACGCGCGCTACCCACAGAACAGCTTTGTGCTCGCCTTTCAGGCACTGCCACTCATCCTGGTGATGAGCGCCCTGTCCGCACTCCTCTTCCATTGGCGGGTGCTGCCCCTGATCGTGCGCGGCTTCGCCTGGCTGTTGCGGCGCACCATGGGCACCGGCGGGGCACTCGGACTCGGGGCGGCGGCGAACGTGTTCGTCGGCATGACCGAGGCACCGCTCTTGATCCGACCTTATCTCGAGGGACTGTCGCGCTCCGCACTCTTCGCGCTCATGACCTGCGGCATGGCCACCGTCGCCGGAACCGTGATGGTGCTCTATGCCGGGATCCTGTCCGAGGCGATCCCGGACGCCATGGGACATCTCCTCACTGCATCCCTGATCAGCGCACCCGCCGCCTTGATGCTGGCAGGCATCCTGGTACCCGAGCCTGTGGGCGCGCCTGACCAGCCACTCGTCGCCATCCGCAGCGAATCGCTCAGCAGCATGGATGCGGTGACCCGCGGGACGCTGGAGGCTATCCCGCTGTGGCTCAATATCCTCGCCATGTTGATCGTCATGGTCGCTCTGGTGAGCCTGGTGAACCAGCTCCTGGCGCTGCTGCCGGCGGTGACCGGCGAGCCGCTGACGGCCCAGCGCATCCTCGGCTGGGCCATGGCCCCGATCGTCTGGCTCATCGGTATCCCCTGGTCGGAGGCGCCGGTCGCCGGTTCGCTGATGGGGATCAAGACTATTCTCAACGAGCTGATCGCCTACCTGGATCTCGCCGCAACCCCCGCCGACGCGCTGAGCGAGCGCAGTCGCCTCATCATGACCTACGCGCTCTGCGGCTTCGCCAACTTCGGTAGTCTCGGGATCATGATCGGCGGGCTCGGGGCGATGGTGCCGCAACGGCGCAACGAGATCGTCGCACTCGGGCTGAAATCCGTCCTCGCCGGTACCATGGCGACACTCATGACCGGTGCGGTGGTCGCCGTGATCAGCTGACTGGTCCGCGGGCTCAGCTTTTGAGCCACCGGGCCGGTTAAGATTGTGCCATCCGGACCTCAAGAGGCGCTCCCGATGACCAGTCCAAGCCAAGCCCGTCGCCAGTCATCCCGGCCATCCCTGGACGAGTCTGTCCTCGGCCGACAGCTCGTCATCCAGCACAGCCGCCTGGCTGGCTTCCGTCACCATGAGGCGCCGCAGCTCTGGGCGGCTCTACAGGCCGGAGCGGCCCTGACGCTCATCCCTGAGCAGGATAATCCGCATGATGGCGATGCCGTGGCCATCCACTGGCACGGCCATATGCTGGGTTACCTGCCACGTGGAGAAAATCTGGTCGTCGCCCGACTTCTCGCCAAGCAACGCCGTTTGAGCGCCCGCGTGCAGCGTCTCATACCGGATGCGCAGCACGATCAGCGCTTGCAGATCGAGATCCTGATGCATTGATTCGATCCCGACAGAGGGCAGACAATGCGGTGACGATCAGGATCCGCGCGGAGCGATAGATGGGCGACGAGATCAGAGGATACTGCTGGAATTGCGGACAGGGACTGACTAAGCTCGACTATGGACGCGAGCTGCGTTGCCCCGGATGCGACAAGCCGACCCATTGCTGCCGCAACTGTCGCCATTACGCGCCGGGACGACCCAATGAGTGCCGCGAACCGATGGTTGATCGGGTGATCGAAAAGGATCGAGCCAACTTCTGCGACTGGTTTCAGCCCCTGCTGCGCACCACCGCACCGGCGTCCGGCGAAGCGACCCCGGTTGAACCCGGTGCCATGAAGCGGGCCGCCGAGGATCTCTTCAAGTGAAAGGGCGATCGATCGCCTGCAGTGGATTCAGGAGCATGGCCCGAAAGAGACGCTGATGCGCGCAAACCAAGGTGCGCAGACAGGCACTCACTGCCGAAAAAAGCAGCCCGGATCAACCCAGACCATGCAAACCATCCGTCATGCCAATCGCCACCGCCTCCACAGCCTGCATATTGCGGCCGGGCTCTGTTTGGTCGCGATGTCGAACGGCTGCGCATCGGAGCAGGACATGACCGCGGAACGCAATCGACTCG
Organism: Thiocapsa sp.; assembly: GCA_041741175.1. Lineage (GTDB taxonomy): Bacteria > Pseudomonadota > Gammaproteobacteria > Chromatiales > Chromatiaceae > Thiocapsa. Next base: position 7,059 of record JBGSKP010000101.1, read on the forward strand.
TCGACAAGATCGAGGCTGAGGTCCGCATGACTGCGCGCGAGCTGGGATTCGATCGACTAGCTCCCCCGGTCGCCGAGGCCATGCGTCAGGTTCCCCGCCACGTCTTCGTGCCTGGTGCCCAACGGGCGCTCGCCTATGCCAATCATCCCCTGCCGATCGGCAATGGGCAGACGATCTCCCAGCCCTACATCGTCGCCATCATGAGCCAGTTACTCAACGTCGGGCCCGGTGATCGGGTTTTCGAGCTGGGTACCGGCTCGGGTTATCAGGCCGCCGTGCTGGCCGCTATGGGGGTCGAGGTCTACTCGGTGGAGATCGTTCCCGAGCTGGCCGAACGCGCAGTGGCAAATCTCAGCGCAGCCGGCTACCCGCAGGTCCAGGTCCGTGCCGGAGACGGCTGGCTCGGCTGGCCCGAGGCCGCGCCCTTCGACGGCATTATCCTGACAGCCGCCGCGCCCCTGATCCCGGATCTCCTGGTCGCCCAGATGAGACCCGGCGGGCGCCTCTTAATGCCGGTCGGTGACATACACGACACCCAACAGTTGGCACTTTTCGACAAAGGCGAAGACGGCAGTCTGCGTCGTCGCGACCTCCTTCCGGTGCGTTTCGTGCCGGTGACCGGCCCGCTGAACGACTGAGCCATGAATCCGGCAGGGCGCCTGACCACAGCGGCGCTTCCGAGGCTCACCGCGTTTGCGCGACGCTGAGGACAGCCTCGAAGCCGTTGTTCACGCGCTGCGAATGGACGCGCGTGCCGCTGGACATCGTGCAACACTGCTGCTGAGCGGGGAGCCGGACTGGACCGCGCTCCAAGCGCATCGCGCCGTCGCCGCCCTGCCGGATCTCATGCCGACGTGGC
>JBGSKP010000102.1:0-20020 GCA_041741175.1 Thiocapsa sp.
CGAGGATGCCGAGATCCGCACCCGGCTGGCGCCCGGCACGCCTGTGGTGGCAACCGGCGTGCAGCTTCTGCAGTCCGGTCAGAACGTGCGGGTGCTGGAGCGATGAGCCGGCCCGATTCCCGTCCGCGGGCGACGTCCCTGAACCTCTCGGCCCTGGCGGTTCGCGAGCGCTCCGTCACGCTCTTCTTCATCCTCGTGACTGCGATGGCGGGTCTGGTGGCCTTTCTGCAGCTCGGACGCGCCGAGGATCCTGCCTTCACCGTGCGGGTCATGGTGGTCTCGGCGCTCTGGCCGGGTGCCAGTGCGCAGCAGATGCAGGACCTGGTGGCCGATCCGCTGGAGAAACGCATCCAAGAGGTCGAGTCCTTCTACAAGATCGAGACCACGGCCCGGCCCGGCCGGATCGACATGCTGGTCGAGTTCCAGGACTACACCCCGTCCGAGGAGATCCCCGATCGCTTCTACCAGGTCCGTAAGCGCATGCTGGACGCCACCGCGAGCTTGCCGGCAGGTGTGCGTGGACCCGTCGTCAACGACGATTTTTCGGATGTTTATTTCGCGCTCTATGCCCTCGCCGCGCCGGATCTGCCACCGCGCCTGCTGGTGCGCGAGGCCGAGCGCGTGCGTGACCGTCTCGCGCGGGTCGAGGGGGTGCAGAAGGTGCGCATTCTGGGCGAGCGTCCGCAGCGCTTTTTCGTCGAGCTTGATCAGACGCGGCTCGCCAGCCTGGGGCTCACACCCGAGACGGTCCGCGAGGCCCTGGACGCCCAGAACCGTCTCGTCCCGGCCGGGCTGGTCGAGACCGCGGGACCGCGGCTGAATCTGCGACTGGATGCCGGGCTGGAGGATCTCGATGACATCGCGCGCGTGCCGCTACGCGTCGGCGAGCACCTCCTGACCCTGGGCGAAATCGCCGAGATCGGTCGGGGTTATGAGGATCCGCCCGAGTTTCTGATCCGCACCGGCGGGGAGGAGTCGGTCCTGCTCGGCGTCGTGATGCAGCGCGGCCACAACGGTCTTGCGCTCGGTGAGCGTCTGGTGGCGGTCCAGCAGGAGCTGGAACGTGGTCTGCCTCTGGGGGTGCGCTTCACGCAGCTCACCAATCAGGCCGACGCCATCACCCACGCCGTGGATCTGTTTCAGATCAAATTCCTGGTCGCCATCGGGGTGGTGATGTTGGTGAGCTTCGTGGCGATCGGCTGGCGCGCCGGCCTGGTCGTCGGCATCGCCATCCCGCTTACACTCGGTCTGACCTTCCTCCTGATGTTGATTCAAGGTATCAATCTGGATCGGGTCACGCTGGGCGCACTCATCATCGCGCTGGGGCTTCTCGTGGACGATGCCATTATCGCCATCGAGATGATGCTGGTGAAAATGGAGGCGGGTTGGGATCGGCTTCACGCCGCCGCCCATGCCTGGACGGTCACCGCTGCGCCGATGCTCAGCGGGACGCTGGTGACCGTGATCGGCTTCGTGCCGATCGGGTTCGCCCGCTCGGGTGTGGGCGAGTATGCGGGCAACATTTTCTGGGTGCTGGCCTTTGCGCTGCTCAGCTCCTGGCTGGTGGCAGTCACCTTCACGCCCTATCTGGGTACGCTGTTGCTCAAGACGCCGACGCCAGCCAAGGCAGTCACGTTGATCAAGGCTTCGGCGCATGCGCACGAGGGCGCCTATGCCACGCCAGTCTATCGTGCGCTGCGTGCGGTGATCCGCGGCTGTGTTCGTTACAAGCTGTGGGTGGTGGCCGCGACCTTCGGTCTGCTGGTGCTCTCGATCGTCGGGCTCGCCGGGACGGTGCAGAAGCAGTTCTTCCCGACCTCCGATCGGCCCGAGGTGCTGGTGGACATCCAGCTCATCGAGGGGAGCGGCATCCGCGCGACCGATGCGGTGGTCAAACGGCTGGAGACCATCCTCGCCGAGGCCCCCGGCGTGCGTTCAAGCTCGGTGTATCTCGGCGCCGGCGCACCGCGCTTCTTTCTTGCCCTGAATCCGGAGTTTCCCAATCCGGCGTTCGCCAAGATCATCGTCGTAGCCGAAGACGCGACCGCACGCGACGCACTCATCGGCCGGCTTCAGGTCCGTGTGGATGCCGGCGATTTTCCGCAGGCGCGGGTGCGTGTGCACAAGCTGCTCTACGGACCGCCGGTCATCTGGCCGGTGACCTTCCGGGTGGTGGGGCCGGATCCGCTCGTCCTGAGACGGATCGCCGGGCAGGTGCGAGCCGTGGTCGCGGCGAATCCAAACGCGGTGGACGCCCATCTGGACTGGGGCGAGCGGGTGCCCGTCGTGCAGCTGCAGATCGATCCGGAGCGCTTGCGCCTGATCGGGCTCACCCCGCGCGAACTCGCCGCGCAACTGGAGTATCAGCTGCGTGGATTGTCGGCAACCGAGATCCGCGAGGACATCCGCAATGTTCAGCTGATCTTGCGCGGCCTACCGACTGCGGCGTCTGTGTCGGACCATCTGCCCGGCGCTGTCTCAGGCCCAGTGGTGGCCGCAGAGACGCCGGACGGCGCGCTCTCAACGCTCGCAGATATCACGCTCAAGACGCTCGACGGTCGCTCGATCCCGCTGGAGCAGGCCGCGAAGCTGCACGTCGGCTTTGAGGAGCCGGTGCTCAAGCGCTATAACCGCGAGCCCTTCATCGCGGTCCAATCCGAGGTCAGGGGCGCCCAGCCGCCGGATGTGACCGCCGCCATTTGGGGCGAGCTGAAGGGCCTGATCGCCGCGTTGCCGCCCGAGTATCGGGTCGATATCGGCGGGGCGGTGGAGCAGTCGGGTAAGGCCGATGCGTCGATTCAGCGGGTTCAGCCGATCATGCTGGCCCTGATGCTGATCGTCATCATGCTGCAGATGCGCAGCTTCTCGGGCACGCTCATGGTGGTGGCCACGGCGCCGCTCGGCGTCATCGGTGCAACGCTTGCCCTCCTGATCGCAGACCGGCCCTTCGGCTTCGTTGCCCTGCTCGGGTTGATCGGGCTGGCGGGCATCCTGATGCGCAATACGCTGATTCTGGCCAAGCAGATCGAGGACAACCTGGGTCAGGGTCTGGAGCGCTCCGCCGCGGTGATCGAGGCGACCGTGCAGCGGGCGCGCCCCGTCGTCCTGACCGCCGCCGCGGCCGTTTTCGCCTTCCTACCCCTGACCACGGATACCTTCTGGGGTCCGCTGGCGTTCGTGCTCATCGGCGGTGTTCTGGTCGGTACACTGATTACGCTGCTGTTTTTGCCGGCGCTCTATGCACTCTGGTTTCGCGTCCACTTGGCCTCTTCAGCCCAGTGATCGGTCCAGAACTCGCCGGATTCGGGCCTGCCGTAGCGATCGCCCTGTAAGAGGTCGCAGCCGTGCTCCCGCAGGAAGCGGCTCTGATCTTGGGTCTCGATCCCCTCGGCGACGCCGGGCTTAGGTCCAGTCGAAGCGATTCGGCTCCAATCCGGCGTCGCCTTCGAGGATCCTGCGCTTACCGTCGAGCAGGAAGGCGACGGCGCGTTTCAGGTCGGTGAGCCTGACGACCTGCTCGGCACCCGGACGCATCGAGGCGTAGGAGGCGGCGAGCAGAACGGCGTTCTGGATGTCGCCGCCGGCCGCGCCGTCTGAGTAGAGCGCGAGCGCTCCGAAATCGACATCCTCGGCCAGGGGCAGTTGGCGCGGGATGTGGCAGCGCCAGATCTGCTCGCGCTGCTCGGCGGCGGGCAGCCGGAACTCGACATGGGCGAGCATGCGGCGCAGGAAGGCGGTGTCGTAGTTGCCGACCAGATTGGAGGCGAAGATGACCGCGCCGTCGAAGTTGTCGAGCTCGATCAGCGTGGTGCTGCGGGCGACGTTGATGCTGTTGTCGGCCGACTGGGAGACGTTGACCAGACGCTTGCCGAGGATGGAGTCGGCCTCGTCGAAGAAGAGCAGGGCGCCGGTCTCGGACGCCTTAGCGAACGCCGCTTTGATGTTCTTGGGGGTTTCGCCGACATATTTCGACTCCAGCTCGGCATAGCTGATGCGGAGGATCTTCTTGGCGAGCAGGTCGGCGATGGCGTCCGCGGCGAGGGTCTTGCCTGTCCCCGGAGGACCATAGAAGTTCAGTGCGACGCGCCGTCCGGTGCGCGCGACCGAGCACAGCCCCCAGGTCACATAGATCAGGTCCTGCGAGACCAGGACGTTGGTCGCCTCGCGGATGCGCTCCAGGGTATCCCGATCGAGGATGAGATCGTTGAGTGTATGGCGTGGCTCGACCGGCTCGATGCCGTCCAGGCGCGTCTCTTCGGCGTCCTCGGTTGGCGCCCCGGCCGTGTTGGGCGGTGCCGGCGCAGCGGCATTGGTCGTGACGCCCCGGCCATAGGGGTGCTCCAGGGTCGTCTTCGACGGATTGAAATCCACCCGAACCTTCGGCTTGTTCAGCAGCCCGGGAAACTCGGAGGTCTCCAGTACCTGCACGAGCCGTTTCAGGAAGGCGTTCGAGGCCGCCGGCTCCACCTCCACCGAGGTGTCCTGACCCTTCTCCAGACAATGTGGACAGTACAGCAGCGGTGCGCCGATCACCTCGACGAAATAATGGCCGAGATTGCTCTTTTTGCCATGGTGCGAGAGCACCAGCTCACAGCCATGGACCGGGCAGGTCGGCGTCTTGCGCAGCAGCGACATCTCCCGCGACCCCTATAAAACCGCGTCTCGCACGACATGCACTGCGTTCATTGGATTCCGCCCTTGCAATGAACCCGCGTCCGCTGTAGCGGACGCGGTCTTAGAACGATTAAGAACAAATCCTGAACCGCGTCTCGCCGTCCGGTTTGATGGCGCCGAGGCGGCTCGTGCCGCAACACCATCATGAGACCCGGGACGCGGTTCAGCCGAAGACCAGATTGAGCATGGTCAAAGCCACCACCAGGAAGATGATCGTCATGATGCCGCCGGCGCGGATGAAGTCCGCAACGCGATAGTTGCCGGGTCCCATCAGCAGCGCGTTGACCTGATGGGTCGGGATCAGGAAGGAATTCGAGGTGGCGATGGCGACCGTAAGGGCGAAGACTGCCGGGTCGGCGCCGATCCCCAGGGCCATATTGACCGCCAGCGGGACCAGAAGGACGGTCGCACCGACGTTGGACATGACCAGGGTGAAGAAGGTGGCAAGCACTGCGAGCGCGGCCTGGACCACCCAGATGGGCACGTCGCCGAGCGCCGTGAGTGTCTGCTGGGCGATCCAGGCGGCGGTGCCGCTGGCCTCCACGGCGAGCCCCAGCGGGATCAGCGAGGCCAGGAGAAAGACCGTCTTCCAACTGACCGCTTCATACGCCTCGTCGATCGACAGCACGCCGGACAGGATCATGCCCATGGCTCCGGTCAACAGGGCGACCGAGAGACGCAGATCGGTAAAGAGCACCAGCGTCAGCGTGATCGCGAAAAACACCAGGGCGGCCCGGACCTTATGTGGGCGCAGCTCCTCGTGCGGATACTCGGTCGTCACCACGACGAAGTTGCGATCTCTGGTCAGGCGCGTCAGATCCGCCCAGGTGGTATGGACCACCAGGGCATCACCGGCGAGGAAGGGCGTGTTGCGCACGCCGCCGGTATTGAAGGTGATCTGGGTTCCACCGCGATTGATGGCCAGCAGCGACAGACCGTAGGTCTTGCGCATCCAGACGTCGCGGGCGGTCTTGCCGATCAGGCTGGAGCCGGGCGGGATGACGATTTCGGCGACGCCGGCCTTGGTGTTGGCCATCACCTCGGAGAAGAGCTCCAGATCGGGTTTGACATCCACCGCGTTCTCTTCGGCGAAGCGTTCGAGCTTCTCCTCGGTGCCGAGCAGACCCAGCGTGGTCCCCGGCTCGATGCCGAGCGAGCGGTCCACGCCGTCTGCACCCAGGCGCAGCCCGTCGCCTTTTTCCACCGCGATCACCCGCACCCGCCAGGTCTGCTCCAGATCGTCGACGCTCTGGCCGACCAGCGCGCTCTCGGGGCGGAGTTTCACCTCGCGGATCTCGAAGGAGGACAGCCCATAGGTTTCGGCGAAGTAGGTGCTGGTATCGCTGCCGGTGAGCATCTCATTGCCGCGCGAGGGCAGGACGAAGCGCCCGGCGAGCACAAAGTAGAGGATGCCGGCGGTCAGCAGGGCGATGCCGATCGGGGAGACATCGAACAGTTGGAAGGTCTCCATCGGCGTCGTACCGTCCGGTAATGCCTTGTTCGAGGTGAGGATCAGGTCGTTGAGCAGGATCAGCGGGCTGGAGCCGACCATGGTGATGGTGCCGCCGAGGATGGCACAGAAGCCCATCGGCATGAGCAGGCGCGACATGGGCAAGCCGGTGCGCGCGGAGATGCGGCTGACCACGGGCAAGAAGAGGGCTGCGGCCCCGACGTTCTGCATGAAGCTGGAGATGCCCCCGACCGTCCCGGAGATCAGCGGGATGATGCGCGACTCGGTGGTGCCGCCGATGCGCATGATGAAGCCGGCCACCTTCGACATGATCCCGGTCTTATCGAGCCCGGCGCCGATGATCATCACGGCGATGATGGAGATGACCGCGTTGCTCGCAAAACCGTCGAAGAGCTGCTCGACCGGCACCAGCCCATGCTGCAGCCCCATCCAGGGTGCCATCAGTCCGGTCAATCCGAGGAGCACCATGACCGTGATGGCCGCGACATCGACGGTGACGACCTCGAAGGCGAAGAGAAAGATGGTGAGCAGAAGAAAGCCCATGACCCAGGCGATTTCCACGGACGGGACAACCCCCGCGAGATAGATGCCGATGACCGCGAAAAAGACCGCGGCAAGATCATTTTTCGTCAGGGCGCGAATGGCGGCGAGCATGCTTGAGTGTCCTCTGCGTCGTGCGGTCCATCACCTGCTCCGACGGCATCACGGATGCGGCCGGAAGCGGGCGTGACCTGTTGTTGTCGTGAGAGCGGTCAGGTGTTGGCGCTTCGGCGCCGGGAGCGCCAAGAAACGCGATGGCGGTGCGCAACACCGGTGGCGTCTGCCTGCATGCCTGGATGCGTTCCGCGAAAGAGCCAATAGCATACTGAAAGGCGTTGCGATTTTCCTGGCTTTCTTGCCGGTTTTAAGTTGATCCGCGCGACCTCGAACGGGTTCGTCATGCGCAAACAGACGGCATTGATTCATGTCCCCGCGGATCCGATGGGTCTGTTCAGCCTGTAGCCCCGGGCCCCTCTCGCTGCTAGTCTTCCACTGTCTTCTTTCACTATCGTCTTTCACATCAGTCGGGTCGGGAGTCCGCCGCTATGAAGCACTTCGCTGGTCGGGTCTTGAATCCTCTTGTGCTGAGACTGGGCTGGGTTGCAGTGGTCTGGGTCTGCGCCGCCAACGCCTCCACGATGGCGAACATCGAGGAGGAACTCAAACGCCTGATGGCGGAGCACGGATTCGAGGTTCGCGGAATCGAGCAGACCGCGGCGCATGAGGGACGTGTCGATGACGCCGCCCTGGTGCCGCGCCTGCGCCTGCTGCTCGACGACTTCGACCATGTGATCGTGCAGAGCAACAACGGCGGAGTCGATCGCGTGATCATCCTCGGCGAAAAGGTTGCGGTCGTCGCGCCACCGATGGATTTTGGCGGCATGCCGGGGGATGAGTTGTCGGACGCGAGCGAGGGCCAGCTCGGCGACTCGATCCTGATTCCGACCCAACGCAAGGGCACGTCTCACTCCGTCAACCTGACTCTGCAGGGGCCGAATGGCCGGAAGATCCAACAGACGCTGCTGATCGATACCGGCTCGGACCATGTGGTCCTCCCGGCCTCCCTGATCGGTGCGCTGGGGGTTGCGCCGACCGATTTGACCAAGCAAGCCGTGCAGACGGCCAACGGGACCGTGGACGCGCGTTTGGGAATTCTGCCCGGGGTCTATCTGGACGACATCAACCGTGTCGAGGGGGTCTCGGTGGCGTTCATCGAAGACTCGCGACTCGGGGGGAATGCCCTGTTGGGGATGAGTCTGCTCGGGCGCTTCCTGGTGACAATCGACGACGAGCAGAATCAGTTGACGCTGGACGCCCCTTAGCGGATTCGGTGCAACGCAGGGAGGCTGCTCCGGAGTGACGGACGCTCACTCCAATTCAAGCGGGCCGTCGGTCGGCCCATCATGCGGGGACGCGGGTGTTCTGGGGAATCGACAACGGCGTCTGGCCGCATCTGCTTCTGGCCACGGAGATCACGGCGCAGGTGGGCACGGTCTCGCACCTTGTCCTGAGCCGTCGTGACGTACCCTCCATGGTGGGCTGGGTTGCGCTGGTCATCCTGGTGCCGCTGTTCGGCCTGTTTCTCTATTGGTTGTTCGGCATCAACCGCATCACCCGCAAAGCCCATCGGTTGCGTCCGGCGACCTCGGAGGCGAGCGATCGAGCGGAGTTGGCGGGGGAGCGTCGGGCCCACCGGTCGCTGCAGTGCGACTATCCCGATCTGGTCAGGCTAGGGCATCTGGGCGACGCCCTGACCGGATTGCCTCTGGAGGCGGGCAATCGGGTTGAGCCTCTGATCGACGGCGATCAGGGCTATCCGCGGATGCTCGAAGCGATCGATCAGGCCAGGCAGAGCATCGGTTTGTCGACCTATATCTTCGACCATGACGCGGCCGGCGTTCTGTTTGCCGACGCCCTTGAGCGCGCGCATCGACGGGGCGTGCGTGTGCGTGTCCTCATCGACGGGATCGGTCAGCGGTACGGCCGTCCACCGATGCCGCGCATCCTGCGTCGTCGCGGGGTGCCGACGGCGGTGTTTCTCGCCTCCCTGCTGCCGATCAAGAGTCAATACCTCAACCTGCGCAATCATCGCAAGATTCTGGTGGTCGACGGGCGGATCGGCTTCACCGGCGGGCTGAACATTCGCGCCGGGTCGGTGTTGGCGTCCCGACCGAGACATCCGATCCAGGATCTGCACCTGCGTGTTGAAGGGCCGGTCGTGCGCTTCCTCGTGGAGGCATTTGCCTTGGACTGGACCTTTACGACGGGCGAGCGGCTCGGCGGCGACGCCTGGTATCCCGTCCTATCGGCCTGCGGGGCGACCCTGGCGCGCGGCGTGCCCGACGGGCCGGACGAAGACTTCGATATCATCCGCCGCATGATCCTGGGCGCCTTAACGACCGCGCGCGCACGGGTTCGCATCGTTTCGCCCTATTTTCTGCCGGACCAGACGCTGATCGCGGCACTGAATGTGACCGCCTTGCGCGGCGTCGCGGTAGAGATTCTGGCGCCTGAACGCAACAACCTGAAGCTCGTGCAATGGGCTGCGCAAGCCCAGATGGAGCCGCTTTTGGAGGGCCACTGTCGTGTCTGGCTGTCCCCGCCGCCATTTGATCACACCAAGCTGATGTTGATCGACGATGCCTGGTCGTTTCTCGGCTCGGCGAACTGGGATGCCCGAAGCCTGCGACTGAATTTCGAGTACAACATCGAGTGCTACGATCGGTCGCTGGCCAGACGGCTTCATGCGCTGGTGGATGCTAAGATCGCGACCAGCCGGCAGCTACGGCTCGACGCGCTGCTCGACCGGCCCTTGCCGATCAAGCTGCGCGACGGGTTTGCGCGCCTGTGCTCGCCGTATCTGTAGGGCTACAGCCGTGCCAAGAGTTCGGCCTTTTTGGTGGCGAATTCCTCGTCGGTGAGGATGCCCTTCGCCTTGAGGTCGCCCAGCCGTTCGATGGCCGCGAAGACGTCACTCTCGGCCGCAGTTTGGCCCGCAGACGATTGCGTGTGGGGCGCGTTTTGCGGTGTGTAGACCGGTGCCTGAGGCGGTGCGGCAGGCTGACCGTTGCGCGAGACGACCGGGAGGCGCGACAGATCGACCGTCCCGTACTGACTGCTGAAACTGATCGAGCCGCCCATGCCCTGCTGCTGGGAGAAGCCGCCGATCTGGTGGTCGAGTGTGTCGTACACCCAGACATCCCCGCCCGTGTTGACCGCCAGACGGCAGGCGTTCGCGAAATAGGCGTATTTTGCGTCGTTCTGAGCCCCGGTCGCATTCGGCGTACCCAACTCGCGCGGCCACCAGTGATCGGCCGGATCCGGCACGAAGAGGTCCGAATCGCCCCGATAGCCTCCGCTGGTCTGGCTTTGATCGGACCCGCCGCCCTGGCTTTGGGACTGAAAGCTGCCCGTCTGGAGCAAACCGGGTTGGTTTGCCAGCAGGGAGGATAGCTCGTAGCACAGGGCGTCGACACGGCCTTTGAGCGATGAGTTGAACATATCGCCGAGCATCAGCATGCCGCCCTGCATCCACTGACCGGAGCCACCGAATTCCGGATGGCTGAACTGGGCCATGCTGCCGTTGCCGTTGAGCACGGCGATGAGCATGTGGGTGACGGCGTCCTGGCTGAAACCGTGGCGGTTGGCGATATCGTTGACGATCTGTTGGCCTTGGGAAGTGAGATTCTGCATGATGCGGTGTCGGGCTATGGTTGAGTTGATGACTGGAACGCTAGCACAAAACCGAGGCGCGGGAGCGGTTCCGATGGCTAAATGATCACCGTCTCCTCCTCGTCGTCGTCGTCCGGATCCAATGCATCCCGGTATTGCTCAAGGAGTGCTGCGGCGGCTTCAGGTTTGCCGAAGCAGGCGAGGTGATAGAGCGCCTCGCCCTCGGTGATGAGCGGCAGGTTGGTGCGGCCGATGACGATGCCGCTGACCGGTGCGCGTACCGGGTCGTCCACCGGCCGGAAGGGATCGGTGATGATGCCCAGTGTGTCGCCTTTCTTGACGTGGGCGCCGAGCGGAGTGAGCGAGAGCAGGATGCCGCTTTGCTGCGCGCGGACCCACACGCTCGAGCGCGCGATGAGGGGTTCATGGCCGACGCCCCGGCGGACCTGGGCCGAGCGAATCATGCCGATGTGGCGCATTACGCCCAGGATGCCACGCAGACCCGCGCGCACGGCGAACTCGTCGAAACGCAGTGCTTCGCCGCCCTCGTAGAGCAGCAACGGAATGGCGCGCGCGACGGCCTCCGCGCGGAGCGATCCGGTCCGGACCTCCACATCCAGGATCACCGGCGTCTCGAACGCCTTGGCCAAAGCCGGCATGCCCTCGCCGGCGTTGAGCGTGACCCGAATCTGCGGCAGGTTCTCGCGATGGATCGCGCCGGTGTGCAGATCGATACCATGCGTGGAGCCTTCGACGACCTCGCTGATCAGGGTTGCAGCCAGCCGCGCCGCCAGCGAGCCCTTTTCGGAACCGGGAAAGCTGCGGTTCAGATCACGCCGGTCGGGCAGATAGCGCGATTGGCGCACGTAACCGTAGACGTTGACCACGGGTACCGCGAGCAGCGTGCCACGCAGACGACTGAGTGACTTATGCGACAGCAGACGTCGGATGATCTCGACCCCGTTGATTTCATCGCCATGGATCGACGCCGTGACGAACAGTCGCGGTCCGGGCTGTCGACCCTGGATGACATGCACCGGCATAAAGACCGGCGTGGTGGTGTAGAGATTGGGCAGCGGGATGTCGATCCGGGCGCGTTCGCCGGGCTGGATCTCGCGACCCGCGATGGTGACGGATGATGCGGTCATCGGCTGGCGTCCTTGAAGACAGACGCCATGATCTTGTCATGAAACCGCCATCTTGTGGGATTTGGCATTCGGCCGCTAGCCGCCAGCCTCCAGCTATCAGCAACGTAGGCGCGTGGCTTGCCCGCGCGAACGCTGGTGCCGAAGACGCCAGCCGTTGGCGCGATCCGCCAGCTTGAGCGCGAGCAAGCGCTTCGCCGATGTTTGCGACCAAGGCGATACGGTCGCATCCTGTCCGAGCGTCAAGGGTGGATTGGCCTCTCCTTTCAGGTTGCTCGCCGACAGCGATTCCGTGGTGCGTCCCCTATTTCCTTGCACCAGCGGCGCCTATTGCAAGCCGGGCGCAAAGGCACGTGCGGCGTTGGAGAAACGCGGATCTTGTCCGAGCGGCTATTCAACCAGCGGTGCCTATTGTCTGGCGGGCACGCAGGCGCGGCCGGCGGTGCCCAAGATCGGCGCCGGGTGCCCGTCGGGTTGGTCGAGCAGCGGGGATTATTGCCTGCGGAATCGCCGAGCGGAGGATGGGGTGTTCGGGAAGCTATCGCGAGCCGACACGCCAGAATGGAAACCAACGAACGCCAAGTAATGGATGGCAGCTGCCCATGTGACCGCCTCCACCGCCACCTGGATTGGGAGGGCGTGCGATTGATCCATCGCTCTATCCGCTTGGAGTACATTGCAAAATGCCTAAGAATTTTGTTCGTCGTACTTACGACGTCTGGATCCGCGAGCACGCCCGGCGATTCCGGTATCCGCCCTAGATCGTGGAGTCCCGCAAGAATGGCTTTGAGCTGCGTTTCGTAGGGCTGGCGCCACAGTTGAGCTTCCAGATCCGTCAACGGTGGGGAAATGCCGAGCTCATGATTCACGATGAGCGCGGCGTCTACTGGGACATCGTCGGCGACTTCGACTTCGACCTCGGCGAGGTGCGTACACCCGATGGTCTCTATCGTTGCGGGTGCCAGGACGGTGCTTGTTATCCTTCGCGTGTCGCGCTATGGGAGGCGCATGTCTTCGAGCCGTTGCTGGACTGGGTCAATCAACGAACTGCAGATCAATGGGTTTGCCTCTATGGAACCCCGTATCGGCACATTTGAGGCGCCCAGATTCTCAGCTGCGACGCGATCGCAGGAAGACATTGTGTCGATACCTTCCCGCTCGTGACGGGCATTGGTGGCGACCAAGGCCGTAATTAACGCTCGGCGGGCGGATCACAGCGAGGCAGGCCGACAAAATGAGTGCCCGTGCGGAGTTGCAATTCCGATCGCCAAAGTGGGCGTTTGGGGCTTCGGCCTCTCGGCCGGCCCCCTTGAACTGTGGTATCCAATCCTTGGTTGAGATGCGGAAATATCGTCTTAAGACCGGAGAAGTGCCGGGGAAAAATTGGGTGCCATGCTGTTGATCTCGTCTACTAACTCCTGCATGCCTGGATAGGCTTCGCGATGCGGGATAATGACACCATGCAACTGTGCGCGCAGATCGTCCCAACGCTCGCGAAGGACCTCCCAGTTCTTCTCGTCGTAGGTACCCTTGAAGATAACCGGCCGGATCTCGATTCGCGGCAGTTCGTGGGGTGCACAACCTTTCGCGATAGCTTCGGTACAGAGTCTCTCCCAGTGGCTCCCAAGTCGATCCACCCGTCCGATCTGCTGTTCGACGACACCGGGATTCCACTCCGGGTGCAGCAGCAAAACGATTCGGCAAGCTCGGTGTAGGTTCAAGCCCTCCCGCCCGACCATTGACTGGGCGACCAGCACCCTGGGAAAACTCTGCTGGCGGTTGAAGGCGAGTTGCAGCAAGCGGCGGGTGTCCGGCCGTGTACCACCGTACATCAAGCGCGCGAATCCGCCCTGGGCCCGGTTGTACTCATCGTTCATGCGCTGGACAAGCACCGTCCAAAGTGCATCGGCCTCCGTTGGGTCCAAATGGCCATCGCCATTATCGTCGCCCTCGTCGCGTTCACACAGAGCATCGACTAATTCCGTGAACGCCTCGGCGAGCCGTTCGGGTGGAGGAGCCTCGCTCGCCGCAGGCAGAAGCTCCTGAATTGCGCGCGCAACAAGTACCAACGGCTGCGGGCCATCCGGGATGGAGCCGGTTGATTCGACCGAATTCCTGAAGGCGCTGAACAACGAAACCGCGCGCCTGTGTACGGTCTGGGCATCCATCCCGCACCCGATGTTGTCAATAAGGTCAGTGCGGAAGCGCTCGCGCTGACGCTCAAGCGCTTTGTATTGCAGGTCCAGTCGCGTGTCGAGTTCGGACCGATCAAGGCGTCCCGCCAGACCGAGTTGACGGTGTGCGGCCTGGACAGCGGGCCATTCGTCATCGGGAACCTTAGATTGCGGCCAAGGGAGCCCCTGTCTCAGACACCGCCAAAGTTCGCGTGCGTTCAGCAAGTTCACCAACGCCTGCAACGGTCTCGTAAATCGGCCGAATACCAAAACCTTCTCGCCCTGTTTATGAGATGTCTCGATAGCATCGATGGCACTCAGAAGCACCGGATGATTGAGAAGCGCATCGTCGCTCGCATGCGCCGTCCGCGTGATCACATTCCTCCACCAGGCGGCGCGCTCCAAACGTTTATCCCCATCTCCAACCGTGTCTTCGGCTGCCTCGTGCGTCTCTACTTCGATGCCGTTTTCTTGTTCCTGCTGACCGTCGAGTTCCTCGTCGCGCGTAACCTGATGAATCAGCGCTGCGATCCCATGACCGCTGGCGAGGGTTAGACGCAGACGCTTACCGATCGGATCGTCGGCGTGCCGCGTCACCAGCGAGAGTGCCTCCGCCGCACAAACGGTTTCCTTCCAAGGCCCTGACAGCGTGGTGGGATCCACCAGGATCTCCAACTCATGTCGATAGGTGTGGATCGGCAGACCGCTATATTGGTGGAATGACCTGACGGCGGGTTCCTCGCGCTTGTCTCGGCGGATCAGATAAGGCTCCAGGGCGGACTCGAAGGTTCTAGCAGTCGTGCGATAGAGTTCGCGTGCCTCCTGGCTGCTCGGGGTGCAGCGGACCCGTCTTACAGTCTCGGCGAACCCTTTGACGAGATCGGCGATGTCGTTGCGAGCGACGCCGATGCGCCCGAGGGTACCCTGCCACTGGTTTGCGTCCAGTTCGACTGGTGTGGCCGTCATCGCAACTCGACGTGTTCGATCGGTCGTTTGCAGTACCCCTTCCATCAGTCGGCTCAACCCGCTAGCCGAACCGCGGCTTTTGTGAGCCTCATCGATGATGATCAAGTCGAACAAACCGAGCCCGAGGCCTACGGCCCGTTCCAGCCACGGCCGCAGCCGTTCATTCGCGGCATACTCCCCGGCTTCAAGCGCTCCGGGCCACGGAGTTTGCTCAACCAGTTCATCCAAGAGTTGCTGCAGGCGCGGACTCGTGCTGCTGACCGCGTGAGCGGAATCGACGATGTCCATTGCTGCTCGCTGCACCCAGGCATCGCCGAGCCTATCGTTGCTGCGGTAATTGCGCGGCAAGCGACCATCGCGACGTTTGCGCCACTGCGCATAGACCTCCGGCAACAGCGCCCAGCGCCAAGGCTGGCTGCTCGTCCCCAAACGCCAATTCGTGAAGGCGTGCGAGATCAGCACGACTGATTCCTTGAACCAGGGTGTTCGGTCTTCGGTACGCTCGGGTTCCCAGGCAGCGAGGTACTGCCAAAAGCTTCGCAGGATGAGCGGTGCCTCTAAGCCCCCGTCACGGAGTTCATCACGCCACTGAAATCCAAGCCCAGGGGGAACGACGATGGCGACCCGGCCGCCGCAGGCCTGCACACTGCGTGCGACCGCCACGGCGATACGGGTTTTGCCCATGCCGACCTCGTCGGCGATGACAACCCCATTGTTTGGCAGGCGCTCGCCGATGGCGCACAGACTCATCCGCTGCCCTGGGTTGAGCTGCCAATTCTCAGGGAGCCCCGCTACCGGCATTCCGGGCTTGGCGTTCGCGACCTCCGCGAGGTGATCCGCGACCTTACTCCAATCAAAATTGGCTCGGATCATGTCGGATCTCCGATCGATGCAAGTGCCTCGACGCCCCAGGCGTTCTCAATGCGGGTGAGCAGCGCGTCGTAGCGTTGTCCATGCTCGGTATCTGTGGATTCCGCAAAACCCGGTCGGAAGGGCCGAGCCCGCAGCGGGCTCAGCGGATTAATGCCTAAGGCCACAAATGCCTCGACGGCGCAATCGCCTGCAGCCTGCAGCAGAGTCTGTTCCAGGCGCGCACACCAGGCGGGCCAGTCGGGCGGGGCGAGGTCGGTCTGTTTAGCCGCGATGCTTTCGATAAGCTCCATCATGCGACGAATGGGATAACTGTCGGGGACCTGTTGGCCACCACTTTCCTCGGAACGGCGCTTTGCTTTATTTTCCATATCGTTGTGTTCATCTTCGTCATCGACATGTGGCGGCAACGGGAAGTCTGCCAACTGCCACCAAGCATCTTCGATGTTCAGGGCCGGTAGCGGCGTGCCGGCAATCCGTCCCGCCGAATCGATGACCGGAATCAGGCATTCCCGTGTGCGTCCATCGTCTCCTCGCCAACGCACGGCGACTTGCCTTGGCCGTTCCCAGGGCCAGATGAAACCATCTCCGTGCTTGCTGCACGGGATGCGGTTGGCGTCGAGAACCAGGTATTCAGCTGCTTGAGGTGGCGGCGCAATCAACTCGCCGTCCGCATCCGGGCCCTGCCAAATAAGCCAGGCGACCGGGCCGGCCAAATAGTCATCCGGACGATCGGGAAAACCGTCGCCAGGGCTAGGCTCATCCGCACTGCTGAGTTGCTCGGCCCACTGCACGGGGAGTAGATTCTCGATGGCGCCACGTCGGGGTAGTTTCGGGTCCGCGTACCAAGGCATGGCTGGTAGGTCAAAGACGACCCCGGACTCCAGGTTCCCACCCGCACCTGCCGCTCGGGTGAAACCCTGACTCGTGAGATTGCCGGAACCCAGATAGAGCCAAGGGCTGCTGCAGGCAGTCGACTCTGCGCGCGAATTGGCGCTGAACAGGAACTTGGCATGCAGGGATCGCCCGCTTCCGTCCTGAAACACTGCACTTGGCGTGCGTGCGGCTCTCACCGTGATGCCGGCGGCGGTGATCGCATCGACCGCAGCGGCAATCCCCTGACAGCCTGCGGGGTTCACGAAAAGATCCACCTCCGAGCTACCGGTGAGCAAGCCGGCTGTTCGCAAGGCGTTGCGGATCTCAAAGGGAACGCTTTCGTCAATTGCATCCGGTATGAGCGCTTCATAGAAACCCGATCCCATCGCCAGGTAGTTGCGTCTGACGGCACGCCCGGTCGCCTTGATCTTGTCGGGAAGCTGGTCCAGCAGTGATGCTTGCCGATTATCGAAGAACCGAGGGGCGGTTTGGGCCGCTGCCCGCACGCATGCGCTCAGCCAGGCGGCAAGCGCCTCGCGGGCGTGGGCACTCTCCTTCATGCGACCGCCGCTGTCACCATCCAATAAGCGACGATCGACGAACTCGGACAGCCACTGGAGCAGCGACCAGGCCCCCGCCAGGTCGGCGCAGGGCAACGCAACGTTCGCGTGCGCACCCTTCACGTCGTCACTGGACACGTCGAGACACCAGGCGAGATCAAGGCTTTGCTCGAGTGTCTGGCGCGTCCAGTTGCCGGTAGATACGATCAGTCGCACCAGCCAATGGTCCGGTTCGGTCTCGTGGCGAAAGCCGAGGAGTCCGACCTTGGCATGGAGCAGAGCGAACGGTTTGGCGCGGGCCTCCAGAAGGGGCAAATGCGCGATGCCGGGTACATCGGCGAAGGGGATCGCCGGGTTGCCTGGGTCAAGGATGAGGGCGATCCGTACGCGACCCTCGAACGCACGCTGCGCGTGGGTCGTTTGGGTGAAGCGTTCGAGAGCATCGTCGAGAAAAGCGGCGTCGGCTGAGTAGCCGCAGATCCAACCGAAAGTCCCGCGATAGTCCGCAGGCGAATCGAAGTGCTGTGCAAGCGAAAGAAAAGCGTCGCTGTCCGGTCCGTTCATTACTGAACTCCCTGGTAGATGCTCGTCGACAGGTACCGATCCAGATCCCCCTGCAGGTCCGCATTGAGCAGGAATAGATTCGGAATCCGCTCGGAAATGCCATCTGGCCAGCGAACTTCTTCAACGTTCGCTGCCGGTGCCGCGTCGGGATCAGCTTCTTCATCGAAGCCTTCCAGCGCACGGCCGACGAAGGCCGGCCCAGGCACGATCCGTGATCCCGCGAGGCGCAGCACACGCCCGTCACGCGTGACCAGCGACTTCAGGATCAGGATTGGATCCGTGGTGGTGCATTCAGTGCAGAAGCGGTTTGCCTGCGCGTTGTCGTGCTGCAGATCCAGGAAAGCCCGCGCCGACTGTCGTAGTTCATCGAGTGGAACGGACATTCGCTCGATCAGCCCGGCATCCAGGTCTAATACTCGGTGCGCAGGCATGTGTGCCTCCATCGCGTCCAACAGGGCGAGGGCGAGACTGCGCATGCGGAAGAACAGCGCACCGGCGTGCAGATCCAACCAGTGCTGTTCGCAGCTGATTGCGGCCGGTCGCAGCGTCCAGGACGTCTGTGTCGTGTCAGCGTGTCGGCAAGACTCGACCCACTGGAGCGCCTCTCGTCGCCGGCGTCGACTGTCGGCGGGCTCGCTGGCTGCGCCCCGGAGCAATCGATCCTTCAAGATCTCCCGAGCCGGCCCTGTCAGCGGTTTGGTGGGGAAGAGGGCATCGTTCCAGGCAGGCGAATTGACTCGGTCGCCTTCATCGCGCACCCATGAAACCAGATGATCGACGAGCTTCCGCTTGAACGCCGCCAAGATCAGATCCCGTCCGGCATTTGTACACTGAAAGCCGTTGAATCGAGAGCCTTCGGATTCGACCAACCCCAGTGCCGGCAAGGTCTGAACGGTTGCACGGCGCATCGGTTGGCTGACATAGAAATTGGATCGCCGGACGACGTTGAAGCTTAGGTCGCGCTCCCGTAGCTTACGTCGACCGCCTAGCTTACGTTGACCGCGTAGACGTGAGTCAGGGGTCCAACCGCTGGAATCGAACGCGAGCCAGCATGCCAGTGCCTCGATCGCGTTCGCGACCTCAATATTACGGGCACCGGCCCGGTTGGCGACCTCGATGCCCAGCAGTGCCAGGACAATCTGTTTGCAGAACCAAGCGCCGCCGAGGCCGGGGACAGCAAGATCATTGAACGCCCGAACCGCAGCGCCAACGTCGAGCGTGCGGGTACGTCGTGAGTTCGGAAGAAATTCCGGGCCGAGTAGGCCCCACGTCGGTTCCATCATGGTGCATCCCTTTCAGTAGAGCACTGCTTTTGTGGTGTTTTTTCGAGAGTAACCGTAAGTTTTGTCGTGCCGATGGTGCGCTGGCCGAATACCTTCGGTTAGCCGGGTCACGCTCCGCAGATCTGGTCGGCCGTCTCATCCAGTGCCGATCGGTTGTCCAGTGTCCGTCGCGTGTAGCCGCCAAGGAGCACGATCGGTTCGAATGGGCTATTTCGATCAAAACGATGTGGCTCTTTGGAGATCAAGCGAACCTGGTCTGCTCCTCTCGCTTAGCCGACATTCCACCATCGGCCGTCGGAGAAACCGGTTAGGGCAGAGTGTCCCAGGGAGATGTTCCTGGGGCGAGGTGTACACCGAAGCATATGTTGATCGCAGTTTCATAAGGTGTTGCACCGTTCACAATCCGGGGTTTTCTGGAGACGATGGCTTCCTCGCCAACGTCCTGATCACGTGTGATCAGGACGCGGTACTCGTCTTAGCCTTGCGCATGATCTTCCCATCGCCCCTATGCGGATTGGTTTCGCCCATCGAGTGCCTCGCGTGACCGCTTCCGTCAGACCACGCTGTGCCGAGCCTCCCCCTTCATGAGGCACTCCGCAGCCAACCGCCGCAGAAACTGCTCGGGCGCGAGCGTCTCGCCGAGGAGTGTACGCTGCCGGGCCACGGTCGCGAAGTCGCCGGGCGTGAGCCCCTCCAGTGCCGCAAGGTGCCGCGCGAGATCGGCCGGAACCGGGGCGGAAACATCCCCGAGCGCCTCGCGCGCGAACAGCGCAAGCCGCTGTGCAGGTGCGAGCGCCCGAAAGTGCAGCTTGAAGTCGAACCGCCGCAGCGCGGCGGGATCGATCCCGGACATGAGGTTGGTGGCGGCGACGACGATGCCGGGGTATTGCTCCATTTGCTGGAGCAGCTCGTTGACTTGGGTGCGCTCCCAGCTGTGGCGAGCGTCCCGCCGGTCGCCGAGGAAGCTGTCGACCTCGTCGAGCAGCAGCAGGCTGTGGGCGGGGTCGCTGTCGCGGAAGAGGCGAGCAAGGTTCTGCTCGGTCTCGCCGACGTAGGGAGAGATCAGATCGGAGGCGCGGCGGACAATCAGCTCGCGATCGAGCGCCTCGGCGAGGATCTCGGCGAAGGCGGTCTTGCCGGTGCCGGGCGGGCCGTAGAAGCAGAGGGTGGCGTGGCCGGTGCGATCGAGTGCCTGGACGATCGCGCTCGGGGCGATCCCGCCGGC
>JBGSKP010000103.1:0-4445 GCA_041741175.1 Thiocapsa sp.
GGCATGGGCTGAGACGGCTGCCGATTGGCCTTGGTCCAGCACGCCTGCACATCTCCGGCGCCAGGACGATGGCTTGGTGACTGTTTCTCCCCTGCTGGATCGCGTCGATCGTTTCGCGGACGTCTTGGAGGTACCAGCGGAACCAGAACAGGTTGCCGCTCTCACGAAGGGTCAAACGATAGGGCGACCATTGATGGGTGACCAAGAGCTCCGCGAACTCGAAAAACGACTTGGCCGCACGCTACGTCCAGGCAAACGTGGCCGGCCGCCCTCGCAGAAGAATGACCCGAGACAACTAAACTTAGTGTAAATGGTACAGTGTCACCGTAATTCTATCGCCGCACCGGCGGGCTGTTCGAGGGCCGTTTCCGCTCCGCGGTGATCGAGTCCGACCCCTATCTCTTGGCGTGTCAGCGTTACATTGAGTTGAACCCGGTCCGGGCGGCCATGGTCGCGGCGCCCGGTGATTTTTTCTGGTCCAGCTATCGGGCCAACGCCCTCGGCGAGCGTGACCCCGTGCTCACGCCGCATCCCTTATACCGCGATCTGGCGCGTTCCGACGATGCGCGCCTGGCCGCCTATCGCCGGTTGTTCGCGGGCGAACTGAGCAACGAGCTACTCCAGCGCCTGCGCGACTGTACCAACGGCGGTTTTGTCGTCGGGCGTCCCCAGTTCGAGCGGCAGATTGCCGCCATGGTTGGCCGGCGCACTTGGAAGGGGTCCCCGGGACGTCCGCCCAAGGAAACCGACGTCGGAGCGCAAACGGAATTGGCCTTCTAGAAAACGTGGTATGTTCCTATTTACACGGTTCGACGGCTATCCCTGCCCCAAGTGCCAAACCGGAAAGCTGCATGTGCGCGCGCACCTCGCCCGACGGGGCGGGCGGAAGGAGGGCGCCCCCCCGCGCACGCGTTGAATTGATCGTAAGCGTCCGGGCAAGGCCGGCTTCAGGCGGGCCCGGAGCTTCGGATAGCGGGTGACCCGCATCAACTCCTCAAGCTGCGGGGCCGCCGTCAAAAGCGTGAATCGCCCCTGCCGCCAATGGCTGATGAGTTGGGCGGGCCGCGAAGAGTCCATCAACAAGGCGCTGACCAAAACGTTGGTATCCAGTACGACCCGCATGTTTAGCGTGCGCTCTTCTCGGCGTGGGTCAATGACTCCCGCGTCTCCTGACGCACCGCCTCGGTTGCTTCGTTGATCAGATCTTGCAGGGCTTCCGGCGCAAGGTCGGCGAACTGCGCCCGCGTCTCCGACAGGGTTTGGTCAAACACGCGCCAGCGCACGGCGTCCTCGATGAACTTGGATAGGTCGCCTTTTTTCATGCCGCGCTGGGCGAGCAGACTGCGCACGGCAATGTCGGTGTCCTTCGACACCGTCACCGTCCAGCGCGTGGTGTTGCCTTCAATCATGGGGTAGTGAGGCTATTAAGCATGTTAGTACTTATACGCTTAACATCTTAGGCGCTGACGCGCAAGCCCGTTGCCGTAGAGCCGTAGAGACGGCGCCTTACCTGGATTTCCATCGGTCGAAACCGGGCTGACCGTGTTAAAGACATCAGGGTCAGCTAACAGCGAGGATCTGCGAATTCCGGGGACAGTTAACGTAACTCCACCTCCCTCATCGAACAGGTCAACCGTGTCGACATCTCGCTCTTGTCGCTTGGGGCCTGGCTTCTTCCGCTTCAGGGAGCGGGCAAGACGTCGCTCCAGGGATTCTACGAAGGCGACTGAGCCGAGGGACCGGCCCGTGCTGGCGTGGCCACGAAGCCGCTCGTTGATCCCTTCGTCCTCACCCTCGCCGATGAAAGCCCCCCAGTCGGGAGCCAGCTCCAACAGCGGTTGCACGGCAACCAGGTCATCGTCGCGTCCGGCAAAATGGGCCCCGGCGCTCGACCAGGGCCAGTCCTGCGTCCGGGCGCAAAGACGAGCGCGCACTGGGTTGCGTTCGACGTCCCTCGCAGCCGCGAGCACATGTCGCTCGTCCATCACGAAGGAGTGGAAGCGCTCTTGCCACAGATGCCCCTTCCGCTTCCAACCCTCGCGGAAGTTGACCAGGCGAGTGGACCGGCGATGCGCATCGCCGAGTGCGTCCCGTCAGCCGAATTCGTTTGCGGGAACCAGGATGAGGTGAACATGATTCGGCATCAGGCAATCGGCCAGCACCGGCCTTCCGCAACTGCGGCAGGATTCAGCGAGTAGCCTGCCGTGATCGATGCTCGCCGCATGGGGCGTTAGGCCAAGGGCTTCGATACCTTGCTCGACCGCGGCGTCGAGAAAACGGCCGGCATAAGCGCGCAGCACGGCGGGGCGTCCTGGTTGCCCGCGATCCCCGGCGGCAGCTCCACATTGGGATCGTCGATCGTGTGCAGGTGGAGATCCGCGCGGAACCAGCGGGTTCCCGGTACTTCGTCGTGCCAGCGTTCCGTTGGGTCCAGTGTCATGGCGTCTTCCTAGCGTCGTATGCCGTCCGCTCGCGTTTGCTCCAGCGAAGCGCAATGATGACTCAAAACGGCCTATTCGCCCAACGCCGCCCACGGGATCACCTGCACGGCGTCGCGCTGGTACCCTTGGTTCCCGCCATAGATCAACCAGGGCGTTCGGGCCTCGTCGCCGGCCAGGGTTTGCCACTTCGCGATCCCTTTGAACCAGTCACGCACCAGGGTTGCGCCGGACTTGATCTCGACGGCCTGGAGCGCAGTGCCCACCTCGAAGAGGATATCCACCTCGTTGCCGGTATTGTCTCGCCAGAAATAGAGATCGGCGGGTTTGCCGTCGTTGAAGCGCTGCTTGATCAGCTCGGAGACGACCAGGGTTTCGAAGAGTGCGCCGCGCATGGCGTGCAGGTTCAAGGCCGCCGCGTCCTTGATGCCGAGTAAGGCCGCGGCCAGGCCGGTATCCAGAAAATAGAGCTTCGGCGTCTTCACCAGGCGCTTGCCGAAGTTGCGATGATAGGGCGACAACAGGAAGACGAGATAACTCGCCTCCAGCACCGTGAGCCACTCGCGCGCTGTGGTATGGGAGATGCCACAATCGTTCGCCAGCGCTGAAAGATTGAGCAGTTGTCCGGTGCGGGCGGCGCAGAGCCTCACGAAGCGCTGAAACAGGGTCAGGTCGCGCACGGCGAGGAGTCGGCGGACATCGCGCTCCACATAGGTTGCGAGATAGTTCGGAAACCAATCGTCCGGTCCGAGGGGGCGGTCGTACAGGGCAGGAAAGCCACCGCGCCATAAGAGGTCGTCGAGATCCTTCGGCAGGAGACCGGCGCTTGCCAGCTCCGCGATGGCGAAGGGCAGCAGCTCGATGCGCCCGACACGCCCCGCGAGTGACTGGGTGATTCGCGACATCAAACCGAATTGCTGCGAGCCGGTCAGGACGAACTCGCCCATGCGACGGTGCTCGTCGACGATCCCCTGCAGATAAGACAACAGATCCGGGCAATGCTGTACCTCGTCGATGATGGCGCCGTCCCCGAACCGCGCCAGGAAGCCTCGCGGATCGGTCGCCGCAAACTCGCGCTGCTCCGGATCCTCCAGCGAGACATAGGGGCGATCCGCGAAGACCGCCCGCGCCAGGGTGGTTTTACCGGATTGACGCGGCCCGGTGATCGCCAGGATCGGGAACCCTTGCGCCAGTCGCTGCGCGGTTGTCGTCGCTCGTCGTGGGATCATCGCGCGATTTTACAAATTGAAGGTATTAGCTGCAATCTGTAAACATCGGGATGGGCCATTCATGACGCCGGCCACCGAACCCATCAGCGCTCGTGACACCCTGGCCGCCGTGTCAAAGCTCTCCAGGCGCTCAGCGTCACGAGCAGTTGGCAAGTCACCGCGTCCAAGGCAATGCGCTCAGCGCACCGGATCCGACACAGTCACCCGCCCCGTCTCGCTCCAGGCGCGCCGTTGCGGCCGATACATGTCCTCGACGGTCGCGGCCGGGTGGCTGAAGACACCGGGCGAGACGGCGCGCAGCCGGTAGGCAAGCTGAAAGCGGGTCGGATCGCGGGGCGCGCGCTCGAGTGCGGCGACGAAACGGTCGGCGCGAAACTCAAGGTGCGCGGCGTTCTCCTCCAGATTCAGCCAGGCAATGTCGGCGATGTCGCCGGCCTTGATGAGCTGTGGATTGTCGATCTCGAAACCGGCGGGGAGCGGGTCGTCGATGATCAGGCGGGCCTGTCCCTGCGCGTCCGCCCCGACACTGATGACCGCCACCATGCGCTCGCCCTGGACGACGGACGAGGGGTCGATCCGCCGTCCCTCCAGATCATAGTAGGCGCGCTCGATCCGGTAGCCGTTGCCGCCCGCGGGCGCGGGCGTCAGCGGGATGCCCGACAGGCTCACCAGGGCTTCGAGCGGACGCTGGCCCAGGTTGTCGACGACCAGCGGCAAGGCCGCAGCCTCATCCGCCCCAAGTCGAGCGAACCAGGGACCCTGCCAGGGTTCACCGGCG
>JBGSKP010000104.1:0-3232 GCA_041741175.1 Thiocapsa sp.
ACTGATCGCGGCGACGACGGCAGCGATCCTGCTGCTGGCGGCGGCCCGCTCGGTGGCCTGGTGGACGGCGACCCATGGACTGGTCAGCCTGACCGCGAGCAGTCCCGAGACCTGCATCCCGTTCGGTCCCGAAGAACCCTACGCCATGCAATGGCCGTGGATGGCGATCATCGACGATTGGGCGGCGCCGTTCAACGCGTTGGTCTTTCGCGGTGACCCAGGGTTCGGCCCGATCGCGTTGCTGTTGAAGCACAACGCCTGCACGCAACTCGCCGAAACCGGCATCGTGCACTTTCCGGGCTGGGTCAGCCTCCCGCTCCCGGCGCTCGAAGCCCGATTCGGGCCGCTGCGCCGTTGAGGTTCCGTCAAGCCCCTCAGATCGGCACCTGCGATCACCCGGCCAAAGACGCCGGGGCGCGACACCCGATGTTGGCGTGCGAAGCGGCCGATCCCGCTTGGCCGCCGTTGCATGCCCGGATCGTTCAGACTAGATCCGGCAGTTGACCGCTTCGTGCCGCAGGCAAGGGTTTGATGCGGTAGAAGATCTTGGTCATCTGACGCCTCACCCGCCGGGTGCGGATCGCGACGACCCCTGGAGCACGCCCCGCGCGGCAAGCTTGCGCTGGGTGACCAAGGCGTTGGCGGTGATGGTCTTGCCGGCGATGTTCAGTGTGTTGAGGACCGGGATCACCATCCCTATCGCTTTGGTGTGCTTGACGTCCTCGTGGCCCAGTGGGCGGGAATCTCGGTGATCGGGATCGATCCATGGCGGGCAAAACCTGGCGGTCTTCAACGCGCCCGCCGCCATGCGGCGATCCATGCGATAGCAGCGACCGCGGATGATCAGCTCCCCGCCTCCCAATCGAGTGCCTCCAGGCGCAGCCTGGCCACCTCGCCCGGCTTAGGTAGGCTGCGGGGATGGCGCCTGCACGGCAGCCGGACCTACCGGCGCCGACCACAGCAGTAGATGCAGCTCCTCGAGCCCGTCGCGATGCGAGAGGAGTACCCGCTTCTCAGCCGCTGAAAGGCTGTTGGGACCTTCATCCTGGAGCTGGAAAATCAGACCTTCCAGGTAATGCCGGCGTCGCCGATTGGGGATCTCTTCGGGCAGGAGCGCGGCATGCAATGAATAGGCGCATGGATCGATCACGGCGCGATACCACAGATCACCGGTCATCTCCCCCGTGCCCGACTCGCCGGCGCCCGATTGCGCCGAGCACAACGCACTGCCGGTTTCGGCGATCTTCTCGTTGAGAATCTGCAGCACGCGCGGCGGCGCGGACTCCTCCGGCGTCAGGAAGAGTCCAAGCGACCGTGCGCCCTTGCCCAACCAGACCCGGCTGGTCGCCATCGAGACCGGGATCGCGAGCAGCAGCCCGGCCAGCACAGGCGTGAACCACCAGAAAAAGGCCGGCACGTAATAGTAGGTCAGCAGACCCGCGCCGACCGCCAGCAGGCTCTGACCACCGTGTGCACCGAGCGCCTCGGTCAATCCGGTCTGATGATCGCCGCGCTGTTGCGGCGGCCAGCCGACCACTTTGCGCAGGAGGATCGAGGCGACGAACTTGCTCTGAAAGAGCATGAGAACGGGCGCGTAGAGTACCGAGAGCAGACTCTCGAAGAGGACGCTGAGCGCCGCCCTCGGCAATCCGCCGTAAGCCGCGCCCAAGCGAGGCCGAACGGCAAGCAGGATCAGCGCAAAGAGCTTCGGTAGAAACAGCATGGCCAGCGTCACCCACAGCACTGTGGTCATCTCGACCACGTAGGACACCGGCCAGATCGGCAGCAGATAATCGCCGACGAAATAGACCGGCACGTCCAGGCTGTTCAGATACGCCTGTACGCCGGTGAGCAGCAGAAACAACAGCCATAGCGGCGAGGCCAGATAGGACATGACGCCCATCGCCAAATGGACACGATTCAGTGGCTTGAACCCGCCGGCAAGGACGAGCCGGGCATGCTGAAGGTTGCCCTGGCACCAGCGCCGGTCGCGCTTGGCGTAGTCGATCAGCGTCGGTGGAATCTCTTCGTAGCTGCCGTCGAGGTCATCGGCGAGCCAGACCTTCCAGCCGGCGCGTCGCAGCAGCGCGGCTTCGACAAAATCGTGACTGAGGATCTCCCCGCCGAACGGCTCGCTGCCGGACAGCTCGGGCAAACCGCAATGGTCGGCAAACGCCTTCACCCGAATGATGGCGTTGTGACCCCAATAGTTGCTGGTGTCACCCTGCCAGTAGCTCAATCCGGCGACAAAGATGCTTCCATAGAGGCTGCCGGCGAACTGCAGGACGCGGGCAAAAAGCGAGACGCGATTCACCGGGACGGGCGGCACCTGAATCAGTGCGACGTCCGGATGACGCTCCATCCGCGCGACCATCTCCACGAGTGTCGAGCCGGACATGAGACTGTCGGCATCGAGCACGATCATGTAACGATAACGCCCGCCCCACTGACGGCAGAAGTCGGCGAGATTGCCGCTCTTGCGGCTCGTATTCTCGACCCGGTTGCGATAGAAAATCCGCTCTGGCCGGCCCTGCTCGACCGCCCATTTTCGCCACTGCAGCTCTTCCTCGACCCAGATGTCTGGATCGCGCGTGTCGCTGAGCACGAAGATCTCGAAATCCTCGGCCTGACCGGTTTCCTCCAGCGACTGATTGATGGCGCGCAAACCGGCGAAGACGCGTTCGGGATCCTCGTTGTACACCGGCATGACCAGGGCGGTCTTGAAACGCCCCGCCGACACGCAACCGGCGTCCCTCACGGGGGGGCCTCGCGCGGCGGGGCGATCGCCCCTGCCAAGCAGACGAATGAAGCCGATCGCCGCGGTCCAGAAGGAGGCGCTGATCCACAGGATCAGAATCGCGTAGAGCAGCAGCAGCAGGAATTCCAGCAGGGTGATTCCCCCCTCCTGGAAGACCCCGCTCAGCAGGCTCATCGCGCCCAGCGTCGTCAACAGAACCAGGGAAAAGAAGATCACCCGCCGGAAAATCGAGTCGGTACGCTGAGGCGCGGAGGCCGGCTTCATGTGGATTGTCCAAGGGAGAGGCGACGACGCAGGAATCCGGATCGCGTCGCGCGCAACAGCGCGGCGAACCGTCGCACGAGACGGTAACAACAGGGGTCGATGCGTTGTGTCACCATGGACAGGGGAGACGCCTCCGGCACGGGCGCGAGGCAGCTCGCGCGGATCCGCTCGCCGATCGGTGGCCCGGCCGGCTGCTCGGACAGCAGGGGA
>JBGSKP010000105.1:0-2681 GCA_041741175.1 Thiocapsa sp.
GCCATGGTGGCCGGCACGCGCAAGAACACACCGGGCACGCGTCGTCTGACGACCAAGGCGTTCCGCGCCGGCGGGGCGGTGATGCATCGGCTCGGCCTGTCCGAGACCCTCCTCGTGTTTGCAGAGCACCGCTTGTTCGTCGGCCGGGAAGACCCGGCCGAGACGGTCGCACGGCTGCGTCGCCAATGTCCGGAAAAGCGCGTGGTGGTCGAGGTGAGCACGCATGATGAGGCCCTCGCTTGGGCCGATTGCGATGTCCTGCAACTGGAGAAGTTCTCGCCTGAAGGCGTTGCCGCCGTCGCTTCGGCATTGGTCGCCGCGGGCTCGACAGCCCTGGTGGCGGCGGCTGGCGGGGTCCATGCCGGCAGCGCCGAGGACTACGTCCGCGCCGGGGCGAGGCTCCTGGTCACTTCCGCACCGCACTTCGCGAAGCCCCGCGATGTCCAGGTGCGCTTCGCAATCGACGGCGCCGACGCCGCCTGAGTGCCGACCGGACGAGACGCTCAGGCCGACTGCTCAATCGCTGTGCGACGTCGCGTCGGCTGAGCGTTGTCGTAAGCCTTGACAACCTGGAGCGTCGCACCTTGAGCCAAATGGCTCGCTCCTGAACGATTTCCGTGTCGATAGCGGTCTAACCATCAAACCCAACAATCCATCGAGAGTAAGAGAATGAGGTCAGTCAAACGAATCCTGTTGTCCAGCATCCTGATGACCCTGCCCTTGAGCGCGCTGGCGGGCACGGAGTCGATCGTGCTCGGCATGGGTTGCTTCTGGGGTGCGGAGAAACGGATGTCCGAGATCCCCGGCGTCGTCGATGTCGAGGCAGGCTATGCCGGCGGCGATGCCGAGACCGTCGGCTACGAGGCTGTGCTGGGGACGGAGCAGAGACGCCTGCGCGGCAAGAGCGCTCTGCGCAACCATGCCGAGGTCATCAAGGTGAGCTTCGACCCCGACCGGGTGAGCCTCGAGACCATCCTGAAGAGGTTCTGGGAGAATCACGACCCCACGCAGGGCGATCGTCAGGGCAATGACGTGGGCAGCAACTATCGCAGCGCAATCTATACAGTCAGTGACACCCAGGACGCAGTGGCGATAAGTACCCGCGCAAGCTATCAGCTGGCCCTGACTAAGGCCGGCTACGGCCCCATCACCACGGAGATCGCACCGTTGCGCCACTACAATCGCGGCGAGGAGTATCACCAGGACTATCTGGAGAAGAACCCCAACGGATATTGCGGACTCGGCGGAACGGGCGTGACCTTTCCCGGCGAACCCGCCAAGGCGATGGCTGCTCCGCTGGCCGCCGATCAACTCGATTTCGATCGGCAGTTGATCATGTTCGAGGCGGAGGACTGTCCCTTCTGCGAGCGCTTCCGCGCCGAGGTGCTGGACGGCTGGCAGGCCGAGGTCCCCATCGCAGCGACACTCAACGCCAATCCACCCAAGGGCTGGACGCTGGAGAAGACCTTATTCGCCACGCCGACGATCGTGCTGTTCGAGAAGGGAAAGGAGGTCTCGCGATACACCGGCTACAAGGGCGACGAAGACCGTTTCTGGACATGGCTCGGCTTTCAGGTCCTGACGCCTGAGCAACAGCGCATCGCCTTCGAGCAGGGCACGGAGCCGGCCTTCACGGGCTCGCATCTCGACGAGAAACGTCCGGGCGTCTTCGTCGACGCCATCACCGGCGCACCCCTATTCCGCAGTGACACCAAGTTCGAGAGCGGTACGGGCTGGCCAAGCTTCTTCAACCCGGTCGAGGGTGCGATCACCTTGCATGAGGACAAAACCCACGGCATGCGTCGGGTGGAAGTGCGCAGTGCAAGCTCGGGCATCCACTTGGGCCACGTCTTCGACGATGGCCCGCCGCCGTCGGGCAAGCGCTACTGCATCAACGGCAACGTATTGAGCTTTGTCGCCGACGGCGAATAGGTCCAATACCGGGGTGGATCGACCGGCATGCCGCCTGATCACAGAGGACGTTTCGGATCCGACAATCGGGTCATCTTCAGCGGCCCGAGCGTCACCGCACGAGATCGTACGCCGGTCGGGCTATCGTGGCGGAGTGGCCGCGGATCGACCGAAACGAGGTTAACCACGACCTTCCTCGGCGGTCAAGGCGCCGAGTCACGTGCCGGCGCGCCACACCTTTGGAGATCTGCCCGATGCTGCGTCGAATCGTTCTTTCCCTCTTGCCGATGGCCATCCTCATGACACCGACCACAGCCGCCATGCCCGAAGCGGTCCGAGTCCCGATCGTGATCGCCCACCGCGGCGCATCCGCATACCTGCCCGAGCACACCCTGGAGGCCAAGGCGATGGCCCACGCGATGGGTGCGGACTTTCTCGAGCAGGACGTTGTTCTTACCCGCGACGCTCGGGCGATCGTCCTTCACGATCTCTATCTGGAGGACGTCACCGATGTCGCTCGGCGCTTTCCCGACCGCGCGCGTGCCGACGGTCGCTGGTATGCGATCGATTTCAGCCTGGCCGAGATCCGCAGTTTGCGCCTGCACGAACGGATTGACCCCGCCACCGGCCAACCGGTCTTTCCCGAGCGGTTTCCGGCCGAGGCCGATCTGTTCCGGATCCATACCCTTGAAGACGAGCTGAGCCTGATCCGCGGCCTGAACCGATCGACCGGACGGACCGCGGGGGTCTATGTGGAGTTGAAACACCCG
>JBGSKP010000106.1:0-2346 GCA_041741175.1 Thiocapsa sp.
GCTGCTCGCTCAGCGACAGCAGCGTCGACCACTCCTGCGGCGTGTCGAGCCCTCCTGCCCGCGCCAGGACCGACTGAAGATCGAATCGGCGGAGCAGTTCGAGAATCCGCTCGTCAGAGACCTGGCCTTCCATCGCCGTGCGCACCAGGGCCTGGCGCAAAGTACCCGGCGGCAGGTAAGGCCGCTGGGCGAGGCACAAGAGCTTATCGGCCCGCGGTCGGACAATGCATCCCTCTCCTTTCACGCTCAGACCCGCGGTGGCCCGGAACAGGGCCAGGATCGCTGCCTCGTCGGTGCTGCGAATCGACACCCTGGTTCCCGCAGGCACGGAGACGCACAGATCGTTGAGCAACGAGCGGCCGTCCTCGGGCGAACGCAAACCGAGTCCCTCGTAGGCCAGGCGCTCGGCGTCCTCCCGGATCGACACAGCCGATCCGGGGATGCTTCGCGGCGCCTCCATGGCATCCACCAGCGACTCGAGCCGTGCGACCGCGGCGGCGAAACCGGAGATGGATTGGAACTGGGTGACGATGAGGGAGAAGGCGGCCACGAGGGTCGCAAAAGCCATCGCCGATTGGGTAATCACTCCGAACTCGACCCGGCCGTCGATGAAGGCCGGGGCGATGATCAGCGCCGGAATGATCTGGATCATCCAGTTGTAGCCCGTGGTGAAAAAGCCCAGGTTCCGGTTGATGCCGATTATCCGGCGCAAGTTGCCTACCAATGATGTCAGGCGATCCCGTAGGCTCTCTTCGAGCCGATCCTCGCAATGGGCCATCATCGCCGATTCGGCGTGCTCCCGGACGTGGATGAGGCCGGAGCGGAAATTCGCCTCTCTGTCCGACTGATCGTAATTGAGTCCGACTAGCGGACGGCCGAGGACAATCGTCAACAGCGACCCGGATGCGGCATACAGCACGGCGACCAAGAACAGCAGCGGGCTGATCGACCAGAGCACGCCGGAAAACGCCACCACGGTGAAACTGCTGCTGAGCATCATGAGCACGAAGGAAAGCGTGGTGACGGTAAACGAGCGCACGTCCTCCGCGATCCGCTGGTCCGGGTTGGTCAGTTGCCTGGACGTGTCCAGCCGGTAGTAGACGCCGTTGGTCAGGTACCGCCGAATGGCCCGCCCCGTCACGAACTCCCGCCACAACAGGCCGAGCCGCTCCTCCGTGAAGCGGGAAATGACCGAGAGGAGCGTCGAGCCCGTAAACACTGCGATGTAGAAGAGGGCCTGGCGGATGAATTCGGCCTCGTGGCGGTCGGCGATCGCCGTCATGAAGTCTCGATTGACGTAGCTGTTAACGACGTTCATGCCGTTGATCCCGAACAGCAGTACGAGCAGCGCGGCGAACATCCATTTGGCCCTGCCACCCACCTCGGAGCCGGCAAAGTCTCTGACCGCGCGGCCGAAATGAGCCGCGGTCTGCTTATCCGGAATCCGTTGCTTATCCATGTCGCAAATGCCTCAGGCGAGATTGAAGGTCCAGGCGACAAGCGCGGCCCGAGCGTGCGGAGCGCACCGGTTGTCGCTACTGCTTCAAGGCCCCGACCGCACTGATGTCCCGTCAAATGCGGGCGTGGAATGCGTCCACCGCCGATGTCAGGGTGGGGTAGTTGTACTCGTCGGTCAGCTCCCTGCGCACGTCCACCCAGGAGGCTTGGAACAAGCGCCGGACCGCGTGCTTGCGGCGCGCAACGGCGAACACGATGCCCCTGGCGGCGAGCTCGTCGATCAGCTGCTCGACCTGTTTCAGCGCGGTGCTGTCGATGACGTTGATCGGGCTTGCATCCACCACCACCCATTCCACGGGCGACTCGGATGCGGCGATGGCGGCAAGCAGCCGTGCCTTGAAGTAATCGACGTTGAAGAACACCAGATCGGCGTTGAAGCGATACAGCAGCAGACCCGGAATGGTCTGGGCATCGGGATAGTCCTTGCGGTGGTGATATCCCTTCATGCCCGGCACGCGACCCAAGACCGCGTCCGTCGGTCGGGACGTCAACATCAGCAACAGGAGCAGGGATAACACCACGGCCAACAGGACGCCCGGCAGCACCCCCAGCACCAGCACGCCGAGGGTCGTTCCCACCGAAAAACCGAGCTCGACCCGGCTCATGGCAGAGAGCTCGCGCAGCGTCGCCACATCGAACAGGCCCACGGCCGCGACGACGATGACGGCGGCCAAGGCCGTGTCGGGGACATAGGCCAAGGGCTCGGTGAGAAAGAACAGGCTCAACAGCATGACCCCGCCGGCCACGACCCCCACCAGTTGGCTCTTGCCGCCCATGGCGTCGTTGACCGCGGTTCGGGAATCCGTCCCGGTCACCGGGAAGCCTTGG
>JBGSKP010000107.1:0-3659 GCA_041741175.1 Thiocapsa sp.
GCGGTGGATGCGCGCGATGCCGGTGCCGGTGTCCTGATCATGGCGCGCACTGATGCACGCAGCGCACTCGGCTTGGACGAGGCGCTCTGGCGGATGCAGGCGTTCGCCGATCTGGGTGCGGACATCCTCTTCCTCGAAGCCCCGCGCGACGAGACCGAGATGCGCCGCTTCTGCGCCGAGGTCCCCGGCATCAAGATGGCCAACATGCTCGAAGAGGGCATCACGCCCGTCCTCCCGCCCGCCAGGCTTGCGCAAATCGGCTATGGTATCGCGGCCTACCCACTGACCCTGTTGAGCGCAGCCGTCTACGCGATGCGCGAGGCACTCACCGAGTTGGCGATCGGCCAGACTCCGGAGCGCCGGGTCGACTTCGCGACGCTCCGCGCACTGGTCGGATTCGACGCCTACGCCGCCCTGCTGAAGCGTTACTGATTGAGGCACCGTCAGTCGCGCGGCGTGCGCGGTTTGGTATAAGGGGTTCCGGAATTCACCGAAGCGCTGCCAGGCGCGTTTGCTCTGCCCGGTGCGCCTGGATTGACGTAGGAGGATGGCTTGACCGAATCGCTGGAAATGTTCCTGTTGGTGGCTGCGGGCCTGGTGCTGCTCAGTGTCCTCATGAGTCCGCTGGCGATCCGTCTGGGTGCGCCGATCCTCCTCATTTTTCTCGGAATCGGCATGCTGGTCGGTCAGGATGGTCCCGGGGGCTATGCCTTCAACGATTTCGGTCTGGCCTATCAGGTCGGCAGCATCGCGCTGGCGGTGATTCTCTTCACGGGCGGCCTGGGCACCAGCACGCGCGACATCCGGGTGTGCTGGGGACCGGCGCTGATGCTGGCCACGGTCGGCGTCGTCTTCACCGCCTCGGTGGTCGGGGTGTCGGTTTGGTTGCTCGGCATTCCACTGTTGATGGCGCTGCTGCTCGGCGCCGTCGTCGGCTCCACCGATGCGGCGGCGACATTTTTGCTGCTGCAGGGCCGCGGTATCCGGCTGAAAGGCCGGGTCATGGAGACGATCGTCGTGGAGTCCGGCCTCAATGATCCGATGGCGATCTTTCTCACCATCGTGCTGGTGTCTTATGTGGACGCCGGTGGCGGCGACTTGTCATGGGATCTCGGCCGGACGTTTTTGATCCAGCTCGGGGTCGGCGCCATTGCCGGGATCCTCGGCGGGCTGATCCTGGCCTGGCTGATCAACCGGCTCGAACTTGCGAGCGGTTTGTTTGCCGTGATGGCCCTGTCCGGTGCGATGGCCCTGTTTGGCGGCACCCAACTGCTCGGCGGGAGCGGCTATCTGGCAATTTATCTCTGCGGGGTCGTGCTGATGGATCGTCTGAGCGGGTCGCGTCGCGACGAACTGAATATCACGCACGGCAGCCTGGCCTGGCTCAGTCAGATCCTGATGTTTCTGATGCTCGGCCTGCTGGTGACGCCGCATCAATTCCAGGGCGAGGTGATGCACGCCGCCGCCGTCGCCTTCATTCTGATCTTCATTGCGCGACCCTTTGCGGTCGCCGTCAGTCTGGCGCCGTTCCAATTCAGCCTCAAAGAGCGTCTCTTTATTTCCTGGGTGGGACTGCGCGGCGCCGTCCCGATTTTTCTCGCCATCATCCCCGTAGTCAGTCCGGGCCCCGTCGATGTGAATTTTTTCAACGTGGTCTTCATGGTCGTTATCGCCTCGCTCGTCCTGCAGGGTTGGACCATCCCATGGCTGGCGCGGCGGCTTGATCTGGAGGCCGGCGACGATGTATCGGCAACGGCCTGATCTCCGCACCGGTGATGGATCCTGCCGGACGTTCGGCAAGCTGGGGCGCGCCGCGATCGCCCGGCGGTGTCGGTGGGCGGTTTCGAACGAAGCCGATAAACGATAAACGCCTTGCGACGTTGCGGTGCCGCGTCTATCCTTTTACCTCAATTCACTGTGGGTTTTCGACGGGGCCGAGGCCGATCGACTGCGTTCGTCACCACGCCAGACATACCAGACACATGCTTCAGATGAGCTGATTCGATTTCACGACAATCGCCCGCTTGCGGGTTTCATGAGAGCCAACCCCGGTCAACGATGGAACCGATATGTTCAAAAAGCTGATTGAAAATTCGCTCGACAAGTCTCGTGCCTTACCGCGTCAGAGCCTGGCGAACTCCTTTACACGGCTGGGCTGGACGGGACTCTGGATTCAAATCATAGTGGGATCGATCCCGATCATTTTGATGAGCTATACCTTCGTCTTCGCGCAGTCGCCAAGCGGGCCGCGGGCAGGGCTGCCGATCGTCGAGTACCTCACCATGGGGAGTCTCGCGATCCTCGTTTTTACGACCTTCTGGTTCTTCCGCTACACCCGGATCGGTCAGCAGATCGCCGGTCCGGAGCCGTCGCCGTCCGAGACCGATCTGGCCGGAACGGTTTGGGTCGGCTTGGTCGCAAGCAGTATCGCGATCCTTTTCACCATCATCGTGATGTTTATTGAGGTCGCGCACCTGCTGTTTTATTTCCTGTCGACTCCTCAGGGCGGCGTGCCGGTCATTCAGACGACGGGGATCGGGCCGGCGAGTTGGGTCTCGGCCGTTGATATGCTGAGTCTGCTGTCCATGGTGATGACCCTGTTGGCAGAGCTGGTCGTCATGGTGTTCAGTCTGTGGCTGCTGTTCCGGGTCACCGAAGGATCGCCCGAATACGGCGGCGGCAAGGTCGTCAGCTAGCGCAACTCGGCGTCCCCTACGCCGCGATCAAGATCGCCGCCAGGGTTTTTTCTACCGGCGCGGCGGTGATCGTCAGCCGCAGATTAGCAGCCGATGCCGGGCGTTTGCCTGGCATCGGTTTTTTGTGCGAACAGCGGGATAGAGCGGATCGGACGACCGGGCCGCAGACCGGGCCCGCGAGCGGAGGACCCAAAGCGGCGGAAGCGACGCCTCGGGATCGGCGCGTCGCTTCCGCTCGGAGCGTGTCTCGTCGGTCTAGCTGGTTCCTTCAAGGAAGGCTTTGAGGCTCTCCTCCTGGTCTTTTTGCAGCGATGTCTGCAACACCTTGCCTTTGCCTTTGAACTCCGCGAGTCCTTCGAGCACCTTATCGCCGGTCACCTTGCGCACCAGGATGAAAACGGCCGAGCATCCGGGCTGGAAGCTCTCGCCCAAGTCCTTCATGAAGTCGTCGTTGATGCCGATATCGGAGAACTTCCCGGATAGGGCGCCAGCGCCGGCACCGACAGCCGCCCCGAGAAGCGGATTGAGGAAGATCATGCCGATCAACATCCCCCAGAAGGTGCCGCCAACCGCGCCGACCGCCGACAGGTTCACGGCCTGGTGGAGCTTAACCTTGCCCTTGTCGTCTTTGGTGACGACAACCACGTCTTCCATGTCGATCAGATAGGCCTTTTGCATCTTGGCGAGTTCTGCCCGCAGCTCGAAGGCAAGCTGTTCATCGGGGAACGAAACGACGATCAAGTCACTCATGTGTGTCTCCTTAAAATTCAGTTCGGGCGAGGTCGTGAGTCCTGTCGCCGATTTCGGCAAGAGGCGTTTTCAAGCGTTAGTCTGGACGTCAAAGGTTACCTTCTTTGTGCTCGTCCACAAGATAGCCGCCCAGTGCACCCACGCCCGCCCCGAGCAGCGCGCCGGCGCCGGCCTCTGCCCCGAACGACCCGATGATGGCGCCGGTTGCAAGGC
>JBGSKP010000108.1:0-3890 GCA_041741175.1 Thiocapsa sp.
TCTCGGGCGGTCGCATCACCGCGGATCACGGCGTCCGGAGACGGCGTCGCGACGCGACTCACCCGCCAGCCCTGCGTCACCGCTCCGGTCCAGAGCGCGCAGGCCAGCACCAGTACAGCGAAGGCAAGCAAACGGCTCGCGCGGGTCATGCATTCAGGCCCAGATTGGACAGGTACTCAGCAGGCGTGCCGGCGGATCAAGCGGCCTCGCGATCCAGCACGGCCTCGGGGGATGCTCCGTAGTTGTAGTAGTAGCGGTTGTAGTAGCTGTACTCGCTGCTGTGCGGCTCGACCAGGTTGAGCAGCGAGCCGACCAGGGGTGCGTCGACCGAGCGCAACCGCTTCACCGCCTCGCGCAAGGCGCCGCGGCTGACGATCCCGGAGCCGGATACGAGCAGTACGCCCTTGACCTTGGTCGCCAGCACGATCGGATCAGCCAGGTCCATCACCGGGGCACTGTCGACCAGCACATAATCAAATCGCTTGGACATCTCCTCGAACATCCGATCGGTCGCACCCGAGCTCAGCAGCTCAGCCGGATTCGGCGGCGGGGTTCCGGACACCATGAGGGTGAGATTCTCCACCGGGGTCGCGTAGAAATGATCCATATCGCCCTGTACCAGATACTCGGTCAGCCCCGGCCCACGGGGCACGTTGAAGACCTTGTGCAGGCGCGGCTTACGCAGATCGCCGTCGACCAACAGAACGGAGGCGCCGGTCTGCGCAAGGACGATGCCGAGACTTATAACCGTAGTCGTCTTCCCTTCTCCGGGTGTGGCACTGGTGATCATCAGGACCTTGGGCGCACCACCCGGCGTGGCAAACATCAGACTGGTGCGGATGGAGCGATAGGCCTCGGACAAGCCCTGGTCCCGTTGGAAATGCGCCATCAGCTCGACTGGGATGTTGGTCGGCAGCGCCTTCGGGTTCACCCGCGGCACCAGACCCAGGTTCGCCAGATGCACCAGCCGCTCGATTTCCTCCGGATCCCGAACGCTGTTGTCGAGCAGGTTCAGCAATAAGGCGAGGCCAATTCCGCCCATCACGCCAAGCACCGTTGCGATCGCCAGATTCCGACTCAGACTCGGCGAGAACGCCCCTTCCGGGACAAGCGCCCGGTCGATCACCGAAGCCGTGTCACGCTCCATCCCCGCGGCGACACCCACCTCTTTCATGCGCTCGAGCAGACCGCTATAGAGCTGCCGGTTCGTTTCCCACTCGCGTTTGAGGATGTTGTATTGGACAGCACGATCCTGCAGATCAAGAAGATCCTGCTTCTGCTGCTCGACCGCAGCGGTCAGCCGTTCTTCGCGATCGGTCAACTGCTGGTAATTGACCTCAAGACTCTCGACAAGATTGCCCAGCTCCTGCTCCAGGGTCTTGCGCACGTCGTCCATTTGCTCCTGCAGCTCCTGCATACGAGGGTACTCGGCCTTATAGGTCTGGCCCATCCGGGCATATTCGCCACGCAGCGTAGAGAGTTGACCGCGCAGATCGGTTATCCGGCTATCCTGCAGCACGGTCGGCAAGCTGTCCACATTCGCCTGCGTTAACTGTCGGTAGAGCGACTCGGCGGCAATCCGCTCGGCCTGGACCTTGGACAGATTGATATTGAGTTCGGTCAGGCGGGTCGCGATGATGTTGTTCTTATCCTCCAGGTCAACCACCTGATTCTGGCGGGCGAACGCGTACAGATCCTTCTCGGAGGTTTCAAGCTGCGCCTGCAGCTCGGCAATTTCGCGTTTCAGATAGGATTCGGCCCCGCTCGACAACTCGAAGCGTTCGCGGGCGCTGAGTTCCAGGTACGCATCCGCGACCGCATTGACCACGGTTGCCGAAAGCTCGCGGTCGAGACTTTCGAAGCTGATCTCGATTAGGTTGGATGCGCGGATCGGCGTGACGGTCAAGGCGCCTTGAAGCCCGCCGACCAAGCGACGCATCTCAAGCGACGCCTGGTCCGAGACAGGCGTAGCGACTGCGTCGCCGGCATCCCCGCCGGTCAGGAGCTGGCGCACACCCTGCGCCATGGGATTGAGCAGCATCGCAGAGAGCTGACGCAATCCGCCAAAGAGATCGCGCTGTTGCAGCTCGCCATTAAACGCGGGATGGTCACCCAAGTTCAGCCGTTTCACCACGGCCTCCGCCACCGCCCGGCTCTGGATGATTTCGATCTGAGTCCGCTGAAAGGTCGCCGTATCCTCCTGCTGATTCTGGAAATTCTGAAACTGAACCTGCGCCTGCGTCTTGGGGGAGACCTCGAGCACGGTCGTGGCACGGTAGACCGGACGCATGATCAGCGTCGCCGCCACCACGGTAACGATCACGATCCCGGCGAAGAGTAGGATGGTCCGCCGATATTTCAGAGCGATCCGCCATAACTCGCGCAGATCGAGACCGTCGTCCTCGGCGTACTCCGGATAGTTTTGCGGCTCGTAGCGCGCCGGCAACCGGTCGGCTTCGCGTAGCTGCGGGACGCGCGGTGCGGCGGATGGGTTCTGTGGCGGCGAGGGTTTCATCTAATTATCGGTGCCCCAACGGCTTAATAGTACATCCAGCCCAGCGACAGCACCCGTAAGGTATTGTCCCAGGCCACCACGGCGCCCTTCTTGACTTTATCCGTGTCGACCACGACCACGTCGCCATCCTGGAGCCTCATATCTTCCGCGCCGCGCTCCTTGACCGCCGCGACATCCACAAACAGCTCGATCGGCAATCCGCTACCATCGTGGCGAATCACCCGCACCTTAGCCTCTATTGCCTCCCATTCCGTTCCGCCGGCAACGGCGATCGCCTTCAGCACGGTCATGTCCGGACGCAGAGGAAAGGAGCCCGGTTTGCCCACCGCGCCTTCGACGAAGATGACACCGGCCTCCGGGACAAACACGCTGTCGCCGCCACGCAACGCCAAGGCCTGCACACCCGGATCCTTCGCGAGATTGCGCAGATCGATGAGCAGGCTGCGCAGCGCGACCTGGCCGGTTTCGGGATCGGGCACGGCGGTGCGCACATTGACCGACGATCCGGCCTCAGCCGTCAAACCGCCGGCCATCGACAAGACCTCGAACAGGGTGCGCGGCCGCTGCAGTGAAAAGATCCCAGGGCTTCGTACCGCACCGGTCACCGTAACCTCTTGCGAGGCATACTGCTCGATGAAAATCGAGATCTGGGGATCGTGCAGGTACTGGCTCAGACGCTGCACGAAAAGCTGCTCGGCTTGACTGGTCGTCAGCCCTCCCAGTCGCAGGTCATTTAGCAAGGGCAGATTGACGGTGCCTGGACCCGTGATCCGCACGCTTAGGCCATTGATCTCGGGCATCTGGGGCGCTTCGATCTTCACCACGTCGCCAGGGCCTAGAATGTAATCGTGGGTGGACAGGCTGGAGGATTGCGCCGCCGCCGTGAGCTGGCGGTTCAGGTCCTCGACGCGCGCCTGCTCCGCCCGAGCACGTGATTCCGCAGCGAGCGATGATGGGGTGCCCGACTCAGCGCCGCTGTTCGTCCCGGTGGCGCAACCCAGCAGCGCGGCCAATGGCAGGAGCGCAAAGACCATCCGCCGAGCCTGTCTCGCCCGGATCATCGTGTCGACACCTTCATGAAATACACCCTCGGAGGAATTTTCCGTCGTGTCGCTACAGCGAACGATGCGTCCATGTATTCAGCCGGTGAATGGCGCGTCGGAGCAAACGGGGGCGGACATGACCCACCACCGGGTTATCAAACTGCCTCCCGCCGCCTGCCTT
The DNA here is from genome assembly GCA_041741175.1 of Thiocapsa sp. Classification (GTDB taxonomy): domain Bacteria; phylum Pseudomonadota; class Gammaproteobacteria; order Chromatiales; family Chromatiaceae; genus Thiocapsa. The sequence continues at coordinate 3,740 of JBGSKP010000108.1, forward strand.
CAGAACCCTGCACCCGGAGAGTAAGCCGGGTTCTTGCCGTCGGTTAGGCGGATGTTTGTGTTCTCGGTTTGCCGCCTGGTTTCCCGGCGGTGCCACATGATCTCGGCCATACGACGGTTCGTTCCCGGCTCCTCGCAGAACCGGACTTGGA
>JBGSKP010000109.1:0-8692 GCA_041741175.1 Thiocapsa sp.
CTGCTGATTCATCGCCGGGGCGAGGATCAGCGGCGCCTCGGTCGCCAAGGCCAAGGTCGTGAGCAGGTCGTCGGCGATCCCGGCCGCCAAGCGTGCGATCAGGTCCGCGGTCGCCGGGGCGATCAGCAGCCGATCCGCCCAGCGTGCCAGCTCGATGTGTCCCATCCCGGCCTCGGCCGCCGGGTCGAGCAGATCGATCCGCACCGGATGCCCCGAGACGGCTTGAAAGGTCAGCGGGCCGACGAAGGCGGTGGCGGCCCGGGTCATGACCACCCGGACGACGAAGCCGCGTTCGCGCAGTCGACGCACGAGATCCACCGACTTGTAGGCCGAGATGCCGCCGCCGACACCCAACAGCACCTGATTGCGGGGGCTTGGCTCCATTGGCTTTATGTGTACACTTGGGCTGCGGAAATGGCCGCAGTGTAACCCAAGCACCCGACGGAGGGCGCATGCCGATCAAGGACTGGCCGGAAGGAGAACGACCGCGTGAGAAACTGCTCGACCGGGGCGCCGGGGCCCTGTCCGACGCGGAGCTGCTGGCGCTCTTCCTGCGCACCGGGGTGAAAGGCAAGAGCGCGGTGGATCTGGCGCGCGACCTGCTGAGCGATTTCGGTGGCCTGACCGGCCTGCTCGCCGCGGATCGCAGACGCTTTTGCGAAGGCAAGGGGCTCGGCAGCGCGAAATATGCCGAGCTTCAGGCGGTTTTAGAACTCAGCCACCGCTATCTGCTTTGCCAGATTCGTGGCCAGGATGTCCTCACCAGTCCGGAGGCGACACGCGACTACCTGAAGCTGCGCCTGCACCGCTCGCCCCACGAGATCTTCGCGTGCCTCTTTCTCGACAACCGGCATCGTGTCATTAGCTACGACGAGCTTTTCCACGGCACGATCGACGGGGCCAGCGTGCATCCGCGCGTCGTCGTGCAGCGTGTGCTGGCGACCAATGCCGCCGCCGTGATCTTCGCTCACAACCATCCTTCCGGCGTGTCCGAGCCCAGTCAGGCGGACCTGCGCATCACCCAGCGTCTGAAGGAGGCGCTGAGTCTGATCGACGTGCGTGTTCTGGATCATGTGATCATCGGCGATGGGGAGGGCACCTCGCTGGCGGAGCGGGGGCTGCTGTGAGTTGGCTCGGGCGTCCTGCCGCCTGCTGTTTACAGGAGGCAGGAAATACCCCCTCACGGCGTCAAGGTGCAGGCGCCATCCTTGCAGCGGCGCTTCAGCCGCCAGTCTGCAAAATGCGCCTCGCCGCGTAAACGGGGGCTGGCCCAACCCCAGGATATGAAAAACCGCATGTCAGGTCGTGCAGGAGAGCTGACGGGCACAATCCCGTCAGCCCGACCCGATTGGCGACGCCCGGTGTCACCCGGAATCGCCGGCCCCGACCAATGTGAAATAAACAGCATCAAAAGCGTTTGGCCATCACCCCTGACCCACCCTCATCGTCGCCACGAATCAGCACGCGGTGATACACGTTACTCTTTAACCCCTTACCTCGGCTTTATACGCCATTGCTTACAATGCCAGACATACACCGTTAGGTTTCGGTCGGTTGTCAAGACCATCAGGTTACAACGATTGGCCCCGTTGTTGGGTTCGTGCTCGCCTCCCTGGCGACGACTACCGACGACCACGCTCAATCGACCAAATCGACACTCCAGTTCAACTGCTGGATCCGCGTGTCCAGTTCACGATACTGCTTCGAGATGGCATCGATGCGCCGGTTGTTCTCTCCCATGTCAATTGTGAAGATTTGCCTGATCTCCGAGCGACTCAAACGTTGGCCAAATAGTCCATTGGTCGATGTTTCCTGCAGATCCGTGTAGATGCGCCGCCGCATCTGCAAGACATCGCGCTCCGCCAGTGCATCCGCCAGGGTCTTGCCCGCTTCAAATTCGGCCATGACATTCGTGCGATTGATGCGCTGGACCAACGCCTGGAAGCTCGTCATCACCTGTTCGATCTCCTTGATCAGCGCTTGGGGATCCTCGAACGGCTCATCGCCTTCCTGAACCTTCACGCTGACGCCGAGACGGGATTTCAGCTCCCGGATTCGTTTCAGACAATCCGCTCGCAGAATCAAGGCTTCAGCTAATTTCATGATCGCACCGCCTGGTTTTGGCCTGCTGTTCCGATCCATTACGGGACTCAAGGTCCGATTAGAACTCCAAAGTCCCCATGCTCATGCTTGGAATATATACCTGCAACAGTTCGTGCTGTCGAAGGTGGCAAAAACCCCAGTTACTGGTCCCAATCCATTCGCTCCACCTCTGTTTGGAATCCTTGCCGAAAAGTAAGAGCCTTCAAATAATCGTTAACCAAGAGACATTACGCGGCTTTCCCTTGAACGATCAAAAGTCTACTCCCTTTGGACGTCAGCCAAGATCGGTGAGTTAGGCGTCTCCATCTATTCTCGGCAGCGTATCAAGCCATGGGTTGTATGAACTGATCAACTGCAGCGTGCGCCACGTGAAGCTAGGCGCACGGTGAACCGAGTCATTACCGGATCGACTTTGCCTCAGTCTGGCCAAGGCGCTAACTGCTGATAAAATAGATCGTACAAATTGAACACCCGGTTTTCGATTGCACGCTGGAAGGCCAAAGTGCGCTCCCGAGTCCAGTACCTCCGATCATCCTCGTGCTCCGGCACCACAGGTGCGCGAGAGCAGGCATGCCAATCGGCGATCGTCTCAGTAGTATCGTCGATAACACCATCGGGCAGGCATTCGGGCCAGTTGGTTGCTATACCACTGTCGGAAAGTTTCAGCTTTGTAGTGGGTGACGCATCGCTATCGCTACGGTTATCGCTACTGTCCCAGACACGGACATTGCCAATGCTGTTACCGAGCCGGGATTGTGGTTGATCTCCTTTCTCTTTTGGCTCCTGGATAAAATCGATGATCTTATTAGACCCTCCGCATCCTGTCCAGCCACTCCAATGGCCCTGTGGGCAGATGTGGTCGTAATCATAAGGCGATTCATCTTCGGCGCCCGGTAAGGCCGGTAATGTCTCAAAGGCATTGAACACGTAATCACGCTGTAACCACAGCAACAATTCGTGGCGATAATTCCAGCTTTGCCTGCGGTTCCAGAAGCGGCGATACAGTTCAATGGCCTGCTCGAGCAACTTGCGTTCTTCATCTTCAATGTAGGAGCCCGACGTCAAGTCGGACAAGGAGAAGCGCCGCCAGCCACGCAAGCCCGTGATGCTGGCTGGCGTGCAAACCATCGTCTTGAGGACTACATGGGTACGGAACAACTCCGGCGACCGCATCGGCAAAGCGATCTGCTCTTTAACCAACGTCCGCATCAAAGTCTCTTCCGGAAAATCGGCAAAGGCTTCAGCTTTCAGTTCTTTGAACATCAGCGTACTGGCCTTGTAAGGGTCTTGGACCGCAAGTGCAGAGTACAGTGCAAAGCGGATCAACCGATGCCGATTTGTTTCAAGTGCGCTGGCGATATCGGACTGTGTTTGTAGCCAGCAGAGCAATGTCTCCAGTATCGGCAGTTCCACCAGGCAGAGCGCCTGCTTGGGTAGGCCGACATCGCCCTTGCCCCGATAAGACAAGGTTTGGAGCAAAGCTTCGATGCAGCGACTAAAGCAACCCTGCGATGCGATACTGTCATTAAAATCAGCCAGAAACCCATCTTTTCGAACCAGGCCGGCGAACTGGCCTTTGTCGATGCGGGCGTAGTCACCCAAGTTCAGTCTTGCAGCTGTCAATCGGACAGCGGCCGTGACCAGAGTGACCGGCGTGAAAAGCCCGGCGATTCGCTCATTGGCAAGAAGGGTTTCCGCCAATGTGTGGCATTCTGGATTGTGATGTTTGATGACCGAATAGACATAATCGGCATTACTGAGCGCCGTACCTCCGGTCCCAATGCGATTAAACAAGACGGCAAGCGCAGGATCTTTGTCACTGTCGTCTGTCCCTGTTGAGAACACGCGATCAGGCAATTCGATTACAGGCATATATTGGCCTGAAAAATCGCTTAGAGAATTGAACAATCGTTGGACCCGCCCCGTCAAATCAGACTCGGAAACCGCTTTAATTGCTTTGATTTGCTTATCTAAATGATCGACCGCCAGTCGCATGATGGCGTGGTCGAGATCAACCGAATCGGCAGCTTTGCTACGCTCGACTAACATATTTTTTCGCTCGACTAATCCATTTACTTGTTCTTCCAAACAAGTCCTGATGACCGTGTCGAAGTCGTGACTATCGTTCGCGGATTGCCTGAAGACCCGTAATACCTTCTGGAGGTTCAGCGGAACCACGCCGTGCCATGGCACGACGCACTGGGCTTTCCAAAGCGCTTGACGGCGTTCTGCCGTCGACATCGGTTTCTCCTGCTCGGCCTTCCACACGTCGAAATATGTCATAAGCGCCGTTCTGCGCTCAGCAACTGAGAGCTTAGGGACTGCGGTCCCGCTCGCACCGGAATGTCCAAATCCGAAGGGATGGTTTTCCGTGCTGAAGTGAAAGCGAAAGAGATGATCGTATTTGTCGTCCAATCCCAAGTCGATCCATACTCGCCGCTTCATATCGACCTCTCGCCCGACCTCCGGCCAAGCCAGCAGCATTGCGAGCGTGCGCTGCTGACCGTCAAGCAGGGACAATCCGCCTTCCGCTGGCAACTCAATTAGTTTTCGGTTAATCGGCTGGAAATACTTCACCTGCTCACGCACCATGCCGGCAAGCATGCTGCCCAACGGCATGCCGCGCAGTAGGGAATCCCATAAATCCATGACCTGATGGGGTTTCCAGACCGATCCCCGCTGGATCATCGGAAGAACGATTCGCCAACTCGTTGAATCGTCGCGGCCGCTGGCCCAATCAAGCCAATCGGTGATCTTGACCGTGGCGATCCCGTTCGCGAAAAATACCTTCTCATCCATCATTTTGAAAAGCTCCGTTAATTGACTTAGATGCTTCCTATATGCGGAAGCTCATATCGGGGATGGTATCCGTAGCTCGCATCGCTCAGTAGGGTGCGTCCGATGCCCTGCTGGGGTCGGCAGTTAGAATACGCGCAACGCATTCTTCCACGCGGCCAACGGATTTGTCCACACACTGCTGCGGCGACTCTTGCATGTGCATCATCGGGGTCCGGCGATGGACGTCGACGGCCAGGCTACAGAGGTTCAATCCAGCGCCCAGCCATCGTCGATCAAGGCGTCTGCATCCGCATACAGGACCTCCTGTTTTGTTCGCCGATCGATCATCAACAGCCGTCCGGCAAGAATATCCGTCACAGCGATAGCGCCGGATCTGTTATCCAGGTGTTTGAAATACAGAGATTCTCCCATTGGGACGAATGCATACTCGCAGATCGCCTCGCGCGTTTGCTTAGTGAGTTCAACAGACCAACCAGCCATCACGATCCTCCTTTTCCCAGGATTGAACTTGAAAGAGTGCGCGCCTCTTTGACCGAGCCTTCGGTCAGACTTTCCGACTCGCCTCGTTAGCGGTTTAAGCCTCGAATGGCAGCGTCGACGTGCGCCCTCTGAGAACACCGGGTTTAGAGCCTCCTAACCTTTCCCTGCTCCAAGCCGCACCCGCAGGAACCAGCCAGATGGGTTCCGATGCGCTGATGCGTTCGGGGAAAGTTGAGATAAGTCACGACTCAGGAGGAGTCTTCGCAACTGCGGTTCTGCTCCCGGTGTTGCCGGCTAAGCAACCATCACTGCCCTCTGACTCTGATGATGGCACTTGAGAGCGCCCCGCTTTTTCAGCGTTGTCTTCTCGCCTCTTTTCCGGCCTGAGCATCAGGTTTGGCGCGCCGACACGCCCCGCCGAAAAAGAACCGGGTTTAAGGCGTCGTAACCTTTCTCGGCTTTGAGCTGCATCCGAGTGGGACGGAGTTTGAAGACCCCGCCCCTGAGTTGTTCGGGGACTTGCGCAGAACGACAGGACAACGTTGTCAGCAAGCACCAACGCGTCGCAGGCGTGGCGAATGCCCCGTCCGGCTGGGTGGACCTGCGACGACCGGATCAAGGGCGGCGGAGATAGCGGCTGGATTGACTGGGGGCGGGCTGCCAGCGTACGCAACGGCTAGATGCTGCATCGACTCCGAGGATACCCCGCGCTACGAAGCATCGCTGTCCATGTCCTCGTCATCGTTAGCGCCCGGAAAATCCACACGATAGTGTGGATCGGTCGCGAAGCGAACACGCTGTCCGTTCAACTGGAAGGCAGCGCGGAGCGCCTCTCGAACCGGGACGATTGGCCCCCGTGTTAGCTCGGCGTCGGCGAAGAGGGTGACATCCATGTAGATCACGAATGTTTCCGTCGCGGTGTCGAAGATGACCCGTCCGCGCGGCACCTCGTCGTATTCCAGAATGCTTAGGATCGGAAACTCGGCCGCGTGTCGGGCGACTAAGCGCGGCCAAACCCGGACATGGGCCTCCGGGCTATCGCGCTTCGTGCCGCGCCGCTCGGCCTGCTCCAGCGGAATCGGGCTCGCCATCAGCCGATCCTTGTGAAACCTGAAGACTCCAACGCGTCCCGCACGGGGTCCGCGATTGAGCACTGGAGAGTCGTGCTCCATGCCGACTATTGACTCCTGGCTGCGGTCATCCCGTTGGCTGTCGACGAGGTCCTGAGTGGGTGTTGCGTTCGAATTAAACTCTGCCATAGATAAGTGGCTAACAAATATGGTGAGTTCCGGGGATTCTGATACCGCGACAAGCACCCAAGGTAGGCGGTTTCATGCGGTTTCACCACGGACGATCGTTCTTGGAAATCGCTTAACTGCCCGTTCAAGTAAAGCGGATTATCGCCTGCGCAACAGACGCATGGCGCCCTTCTCATATGTTCCTCCATGGCTGGCGCCGCCTTCGGCTGTGGCCGAAGTCAGGCGGATCTGCGCATCACCCAGCGCCTGAAGGAGGCGCTGAGTCTGATCGACGTGCGTGTTTTGGATCATGTGATCATCGGCGATGGGGAGGGCACATCGCTGGCGGAGCGGGGGCTGCTGTGAGTTGGCGCGAGGCTCCTGCCGCCCGCTGTTTACAGGAGGCAGTGTAATCGCCTCCTCACGGCGTCAAGGTACAGGCGCCGTCCTTGCAGCGGCGCTTCAGCCGCCAGTCCGCGAAGTGCGCGTAGCCCCAGTCGAGCGGACGCACGAGCCGCAGACCCTGCACCAGTGCCGCCAGTCGACGGTAGCCCGGCAACCGACGCCAGATGGCGACGAAGGCAGGAACACCGGTCAGGATGCGTCCGTCGGTCTCCCTGGCGTGGATGCGGCGCATGGCGTCTGTCCGGTCGATCCCGGCTTCGGCCAAGGCGCCGCCGTCATCGGTGATGTCGACCCAGTGGATCGCGCCGGATTTGTCGACCCGGCGATAATGGGCAATCTCTTTGCTGCACAGCGGGCAGCCGCCGTCGAAATAGGCCGTGAATGCGGTCATGGTGTGGTTGTGTCACTGTTCGGGGTATCTTCGGGATGCGCCGAAGATGGATGCGCACGGACGATCGCTCAACCCCACTGCTTGACCCGTAACCCCTCGACCCGCTCAAACTCATTGATGTTGTTGGTCACCAGGGTCGCGTCGAGACTCAGGGCGTGGGCCGCGATCAAGAGATCGTTTGGGCCGATCAGGCAACCCGCGCGTTTGAGTGCAACGCGAATCTGTCCGTAGCGGCGCCCGGCTTCGGCGTCGAACGCAACGATCTCCAGCGGTAACAGGAAGCGCTCCAGCCGATCCAGGTTCTCGTCGACCCGACTGCTGTTCTCCACGCCGAAACGCAGCTCGGCATAAGTGATCGACGAGATACCGACCTCGCCGATTCGATAGTTCCGGATTTGCCGCAGGATGCCCGGCCGTTTTTGATTGATCGCATAGATGCAGATGTCCGTATCCAAAAGGACGATCACGCGATCGGCTCCCGTTCCTGCGCGTCCGGTTGCTCGCGCGTCAGCGTCAAGTCATCCGGAAACTCCGCCAGGGCATCGAACATGACCTGCCAGGGATCGTCCTTGGGCAACAGCACCACGGCATTGCCCAGACGCTTGATCACCACCTCGTCACCCCGGAAGCGGTATTCCTTGGGTAAACGAACGGCTTGACTGCTGCCGTTCAAAAAGAGCTTTGCAGTGTCCATCGGAATCCTCGGCGCTTAAAATATATATGTCTGATATAGACTCTGGAGTATCAATCGTCAAGGCGCGGTGAGCATCACCCGCAGCCGCGCACGGCGCCGTCGGCGGCTATACTCAGCCTTCGGCGAAAACGACAGGATCGACTCACTTGAACGAGCTCGCGGCCCGGTTACGAACGCTCCTTGATCGCGGCGACTTGCTCGTCATGCCCTGCTGCTTCGACGCCCTGTCGGCGCGTTTGATCGAGCAGGCCGGGTTTCCGCTGACCTTCATGAGCGGTTTCGCCGTCTCGGCCAGCCGTCTCGCGGTGCCCGACACGGGATTGATCTCGGTGACTGAGATGCTCGATCAGGGACGCGCCATCTGCGACGCGGTGCGGATCCCGGTCATCGGCGACGGCGACACGGGCTACGGCAATCCGGCCAACGTCAGGCGTACCGTCGATCAGTATGCCCGTGCCGGGTTCGCCGGCATCATGATCGAGGATCAGGTGATGCCCAAACGCTGCGGCCACACCGGGGTGAAGGAGGTCGTGGAGCGCGACGAGGCGATCCGCCGGGTGCGCGCCGCCGTGGATGCGCGAG
>JBGSKP010000110.1:0-12082 GCA_041741175.1 Thiocapsa sp.
GTGCCGCAGCTTCCCGACGGGCGGGGGGCGCAAAGCGGCGGCCGGGATCAATCTGCTTCCGGACGACGCTTATGATGCCTTTTTGGAGCGCTTCAGCGCGTCCTTCCTGTAACAGGCTCGGGCGACGAGCCGTGGGCGTCGAGCCGCGCCCACGCCGCGGTGACCCCGATGTTATTCGAGGACAAATCGTCTATGCTGACTCCGGCAGTCACGCTCCGCCGAATTGCCACTGCACACCATAACAACATATCAAGCACAGAGGAGTTGCCGATGACCACGTCGATCAGCGACCTGAAGGGTATGACCGAGTCCATCGCCGAGGCGCTGAGGGCCGGCAAGATCAGTGACAACGAGCACCTGCTCGCGGTCGCCGCCACGCCTGCGCAGCGCACGTCACTCGCCGCCGAGTGTGGCTGCGATGCGGTCCAGATCCTCGCACTCGCCAACCGCGCCGACCTGGCGCGGGTTAAAGGCATCTCGGGCGTCTACTCCGATCTTCTGGAGCATGCCGGTGTTGATACCGTGAAGGAACTCGCGACCCGCCGCGCCGACAACCTGCACGCCAAGATTCTCGAGACCAACTCGGCGCAGGATCTGACCCAGCGTCCACCCACCCTGGCCCAAGTCGAAGACTGGATCGCGCAGGCGAAAGACCTGCCGAAGGTGCTGAGCTACTAAGAAGGCGTGCGCAGTGGCCGACCATGCCGCGCGCGGCTGATGTCGCCGGAGTGCCAGTTGGTCTGTTCGGACCAGGTTGTCGATGAGTCGCGCAGCCGCTTAGCGGTTATCGGTTTGGCCCATCTGCTTCGACCACTCGCTGCACAGCTTTCGAAACGAGCGGCTGAGATCGAAGGCTTGCTCCAGGTCCATGAGCGCGGAGAACGCTGGTTGATCCGTCGTCTCACGGTACGTGCCGCCGACTATTCGTTCACCAAGCCAGCCTTTCGCGTTGCGTGGTCGTTCGGGGTCGAAATCGGGTGGACTCTCGAACGCGAATCCGCGCTGCCCGTTTAGGGACGGTGCCGCGGCAAGAAACCATGCCTCATACTCACGATTGGCCAGCACGACCGAGACGGGTCGGTGCGGGATAACCGCACGAGCACGCTCCAGAACCTGCGGTGCCAACTTTGCCGGACAGTCGTCGTCGGCGTCGAGCAGCACCAAGATCCAGCCCTCGTCGCCGGATTTGGCGGCAGCCAACAACAGGTGGCGACGAAACTCGTCGTCTCGGTTCAAGAATCGATCGCGCCTCACCCGGATCGGGTGGGAAACGGCGGCCTGAACATCGGGTGTCAGCCAAGCGCAGATGCGGCGCAGTAGAATCGGCACGGCTGCAACCTCTCCGTCCCCTTCGACAATGGAGACGACAGTCGTCATGTCTGCGGGTCGCCGAATAGATCGGCCTGGCGCCGATCCTCGGCCGCGAGGATCTCTGCGTCCGGCATCAACTGGTTGAGCCGAAGAAGCTCTCCCGCGGTGAAGAGCTGATCCCTCAGTGCGGAACGTGAAGCCATGTCGAGCGGGGCGATGCGTGTCTCGCCTGCAATAGAAACGACGGCAAGCAAGGCGTCTGCCGACAGACTCAAGTCATCGAGCAGGTCCGGGCTGTGACTGGTGACGATCACCTGGGTCTTCTCGGACGCCCGTCGCAGTGCTTCCCGCAGCGCGGCGGAGGCAGCGGGATGGAGCGCCGTCTCGGGCTCCTCGATGCCGATCACCGTTGGCGCGTAGTCCCGATTTCCCTGAAACAGCGCCGTCAAGACGCCCAGTGCGCGGAGTGTCCCGTCCGACATGTTCTGGGCGAGAAATCGCCAGGGGTGCTTGGCGCCGGCCATGTCCTGGCGGAACTCCACGGTTTCCATAGGACCGATGGCCTTGCGCTCGACACCATGCACCATCGGCACGACCGTCTGCAGGTATTCCTGGATGACTCCCAGCGCATCCGGTGCCGTGCGCTCGAGATGACCGATGACACTGGCGATGTTCTCTCCCGCAGGCTTCAGCAAGCGTCCATCCTGGGGTTTTTGTAGCTCACGGATCAGCTTCGGATTCAGGTTGTAGAACCCCATGGCCGTCAAAGCATCGAAGGCGGGGCGAAATACCGACAGGCCCGATGCACTGACCAGGGCCAAGCGGTCCGAGGTCACGGAGGGGAAACTTGCCTCGCTGCTGGCTTTCAGCTCACCGCGTTCGAGCCGAAAGTAAGGTCCCTTGCCGACACCTTCGAGCACGCACTCTTCGGTTTGTACCTCATATCCACGCCCGGAGAGCGCACCAACATTGAAGGCATAGTGACCCGGTCGCCCGTCGCGCAAGCGAAACTCCAGGCGCATTCCGAAATGGGTCGGATGGCCACTCGATCGGCGGCGGACTTCGGACAGTCCGCCACGCTCGCTCAAGGCGTTGTCCAGCGAGCCCGTCAAGGCATCCCGTACCAGGTGCAAGGCGTCAACGAAGTTGCTCTTGCCCGATCCGTTGGCCCCGACCAGGTAGGTCAAGGGGCCGAGGCGGGCATCGCAGGTGGCGATGCTCTTGTAGTTTCGCAGCACTACGCGGGTTAGAAAGCCGGTCGCGGTCATGGTTGGAGGCTCCGAAGGCGTTCGGCTTTTTCGCACAAGGTTTGGGCTGGCGACTAACTGGATTGCAACAAGCCTTGCACACGTAGATCGCCCGTGCTTATGACGCAGGCCCGTGCAACCGCCGAGAAGGGTTTGTCCTCTCGTATCATCTTCCTGACCTCCTTCGCTGCCTGTTTGAAGCGGTCCCGCGCGATGACGTTCGCCTTGTCGGCTTGGTAGGCGGCCAGCTCATCGCGATACTCCTTGATCCGGCTCCAGCACTCTTTCCATACGACTCGCCGTTGGGTCTCCAAGGCCGGAAAGTCGAGCTTGTAACGTCCGATGGAGTACTCGACGCGCTCTTTCTCCCAGTCGTCAGCGATCTCCGGGTTCGGGATTGCGCGACCCAGCATGTCGAACGACAGCAGCGACGGATCGTCCTCGTCGGCCGGATCGAGCAATAGCGGATCCTCGAACCGGAGATCGCCCCGTGGAGCGGCGCGGGCACATCCTGTGCGCAAGGGGAAGAAGGTTCCCTTCTTGGTGTTCGGGACATTCCCGCAGATTCTGAAGTTGTGCCAATCGAACGACAACCACCAATACCCTTCGTGCTCCGTGCCGTCCTTATCCTTCGCTGATTTCTTCGGGCGGAAGTGCTCGACGTGCCAGTGGTTGGCGCAGTCCTTCGCCTCCGAGAACCAGCACTTCTGATGCGACAGGCTCAACAACCACTCTTTTAGCTCGCCCCACACCGCGCTGTTGGCGTCGATGATCGCCTTGCGTGCCTCGGCGTCGGGCGCAGCTTTGAGCTGGGCGAGGACGGCTTTGGCTTTGGCGTCCCACACGGCATCAGGAATTTGATCGTGCAGAGGTATGTACCTCACGAGTCATTCCCACCTTCGTCGGCCCGTTCGTCCGCAAGTATCTCGTCGAGGATTTCGTCGGCCAGCGCGGCCTGTGCCTGAATCTCCTCCTTGGACAAGGCTGTTGCGGACTCGGGCAGTCGCCTCCGGGCCATCGCATTTGCGAACAGCTCGAAATACGGGTTCGGGTGGGTCCGCGATATCCCCAGCTCATTGAGCTCGTCGGCAAGTCGCATAAGCTCCCGCTGCTCTTCGTCTGTCTTCTGCATCTTGCCGAGTAGCCGGTAGTGCTCATCGATCTTCAACAAGATCTCTCGAGCCAAGGACGAGGGCAAACCATAGAGTTCCGACTTCAAGAGCCCCTCGACGCCGATGCCGATGGGGTCATACTCCGGTTCCGCGGCGACGATGCGATCACCTTCCTGGGCGAGGAAGCGAACCTCGTTCTTGCGAAGGCTGCCGATCATCAATGGGTTGTGTGTCGCGACGATGAGCTGCCCCTTTTCGGCCCGGAGGTTTTTCTGCAGGAGATCGAGAAAGTCGTAGGTCCAGACCGGATTGAGATGGGGGTCCGGCTCGTCGAGCAGGTACAGCGACTCGTCGTTCTGGGTGAACAGAAGTAGGCCCAGTACGGTCAGGAGCTGTTGCTCGCCCTCGCTCATCTGGGTGAACTTCACGCGATTGCCGTCGGTTTTCTCGACGGTGACCCGGACCTCGTCGATCAGGTCGCAGAGGAAGAGACTCTCCAGGTAGCCGAACAGGGTCTTCGCGTCTTCGTCCGGCTCCTTGATCGCCTGCAGCTCGTTCTCGTTCTTGAGAAACAAGTAAAGCCGCTCGGTTCTTTCACCCTGGCGGCGAACATCGCGCTCGACGACCTCGGTATTGCGGATCGGAGCGAGCGAGCGGGTCCATAGCCGGTCGAGGAAGCCCTTGAAGGCGCCGCGGGCGTACCAGAAACGCGCATCGCCTTCGCTCTTCTGCACCTTGCTCGGCGCACCGCTGCCCCGCCACCAGGGCTTCTTGAGCACGAAAAGAGCCGAGTCGAAGCGTTCAATGCCGAGGTAGTCCCTGAGCAACCCTTGCGCCGCCGGCGACGGTGTGAGAAAGAACGCCAGCAGTACCAGTTGGCTGTAGTCCTTGCGGCAGAAGAAGAGACGCCGGAGTGGCAACTCGCGGTCCGGGCTACTGAGGATGCGGTCGTAGTAGACCTTGGTCGGGCGATCGAACTGCCGCTCCAGGCGGCTGCTCCAGCCGGAGTAATAGGCGAAGACATAGTTGGGCAGATAGCGGCCGATGCCCTCCTGGAACGCCTTTTGGGTCAGCGTCTTGCCGTCGACCGTGATCGCGAGGCGCTTACCCTTGCGCTCGGGATCGGCATCGATGTGGATGCTCTGCTCGCGGCAGACGTAATCCAGCCGGTAGGCGAAGGACGGCAAGCCGCCCAACTCCAGCTCGCGAAAGATCTCGACGATGGCCTCGACGAGGTTCGACTTGCCGGTCCCGTTCCGGCCGAGCAGCACTGTCGTCGGCCTGGACTCGTCGAAATCGATCTCGAACCCGCGCAGGTTGCGGTAGCTCGGGATGACGAGGCGGTCCAGCCTCACGCAACAGCCTCCAGCATCCGGGCGTGCCCGGACTCGTTCCGGTTTTCCCGCAACAGACCGCGGGCCTCCTCGTCCTTGAGCTGGTCGTAGAACTCGTCGATCTGGAGCTGGGAGGCGGACCAGAGCGACTCGGCGGTTAGGGGACCGCGCTCCTTGAGGATGCTCGTCAGGTGGCTGTCTTGGATGTCTTTGCGGCTCAGCATGGCGAGCTCCAACCTCTTCTTCGCTGTTCTGGAGCCGGTGGCCCCGTTGCGTCCCCTCGGCTTAGCTGGAGCTGCTGCACGCGCGGCGCGGATGCGCGCTAGCAGCACCGCGGCGGGCTCGTCGTTAGGGTCTTGGGCGACCAGTTCGCCGCGGAAGGCCTTCGCGAGCAGTGCCGGCGTCAGGCGCTCGACTTGGGCGCGGGCAGCGGAGTAACGGGCTTCGAGGCGGTCGGCGTAGGCGAAGAGGGATTCGACACAGCGGACGATCTCATCCTGTTCGTCACGCGACGGTAAGGGCACTTGCAACGCTCGTACATCACCGATATTCACGCCACGGACTGCCACTCCTTTCGTGGCGCCCTTCATCCGCGTTTGGGCAAGCTCTGAACGCAGGTACCAAAGCACCAAGTCACGATTGACTGCGGGTTGGATTGATAGCCGCGCAGAATCTTGGGTGATGTTTGCCGCTTCCAGCGATTCGGGAATAACGATCAGTCGCCCGACTGAGCCGCGGATTGACATCAGCAAGTCGCCACTCCGCAAACGTGATCGTTTGAACTGTTGATCGATCTCGGGTGACGTCCGCCGAATGTTGCTCAGCTCAAGCCTTTCATTTGGGAAATCAGCAACCCGTAGATATGGCACGCCAGACTCAATTTCCGGTCCAGGTTTCAGGATGCCATAAGTAATCGGGCGGTCAGGCAAAACAAGGTCACGCAGAGTCAACAATTGCCAACGAGCGGGAAACATGTCAGCCGACAGGTCGTGAACGCCATCGGTTGGTGGAGCTGCGTTCCCGGCCTTGTGTCCACCGGCAGCTTCATGAGCGCGATGTAAAACATCGGCCAGTATCGATGCGTCAGCTCGGGTTGGATCGTTGCTTCTCCAACTTTCCGTAAGGTTGCCGGCCGTGGCGGCAGCAAGTACGGCTTGGCGGAAGTGTTTTAGGATGTCGGGCACGCGGTCGAGGCGTTCGCGGCACGCGTCCGCCCGCGCGAGGACCGCGTCGAGCTTGTCGGCTATTCGCTGTTGCTCGCGTTTTGGTGGAATTCCGACCTCGTAACCTGCCAAGGATTGGCGAGTGAGGTGCTTGATGGTCGTTCCTGTGAACGCCGCGCTCAACGCACCAGCGTCTGCATGATGTCGCAACTGGTACATCAAAAACTCCGGTATTAAACCATCCAGGGGTCGGACACGGTGGAGCGCTTTCTGGTAGACGAGGTCGTTGTCGCCGAGCCTCCATACGGCGCACCGTCCCGGCTCTCCACCCTCGCAAATGAAGAGGTCGCCGTTACGTACCGATAGCTCGTCTCTCTCCTCTAGTGGAATCCGCATTGAACGCAGGTCGGACAGATCAAATCCGAACCAACGCACGTTGATGTTCCGAAGGTATTGCTTGAGCACCCCGCGGTTCTTCACCGCGTCCAGCATTCTGCCGAGCCGAATCTCGCCCAACTCACCGAGCGGCGCTGTCAGCCAATCGCGTGGATAATCTTTCACGCCTCCGGCTCCGTGATCGCCTCAACTGGCTTCCACGCCCCAGCATGGGAGCAGGTGCTGACGCTGCAGCGCCGCGTCGCGGCTCGGGCCGCTGGAGCGGCCCAGAGTGAATTCTCACGCGGAGCGTGGGAACTATGGCGCAGAGAGGGATGCATGGCACTCGCCGCAAGCCTCACGACTCCACCTCCTCGATCTCCTCCCCCAGTTCCGCCAGTATTGTCCGCAACTCTTCCAACGCCCCTTCCAACTCAACCATCTCCTCCTGCGCCAACACCGTCGGCTCGGGCAGCGCGTCGCCGTTGCCGCTGCTCTCATCCTTGAGCCAGGCGATGTCCAGACTCTCGCCGCGCTCGAAGATCTGCTCGCGGGCGAAGCGCCGGAAACGGCCCACCTCGCCCGTATCTTGGCGTTTCGCTAGGTTCTCCGGGCCGCCTAGAGGATCATCGCCGAAGGCGGCTTCGAAGTCGGCGAAGTGCTCTCGGATCAGGACGGTGCGCTTGCCGAACTGGGGCATGTTCGCCCGCAGATCGTAGACCCAGACCTCGGCGGTGTTGCCTTTCTCGGCTTGACCGCGGGTGAAGAACAGGACATTGGTCTTGACGCCTTGGGCGTAGAAGATACCGGTCGGTAGACGCAGGATGGTGTGCAGGTTGCACTTATCCATCAAGTCGGCGCGGATCTGGCGGCCGATGCCGCTCTCGAACAGGACGTTGTCCGGCAGGACGACGGCGGCGCGCCCGCCGGGTTGGAGACCTCGATAGATATGCTGCAGAAAGCAGAACTGTTTGTTGCTCGTGGGGAAGGTGAAATCGGTGCGCGAGGGCAGGCCGCCGCCCTTCTTGATGCCGAATGGCGGGTTGGTGAGGATGAGTGTGGCCTTGCGCAGCGCTTGGCCCTCGGGACTCAGGGTATCGCCGTAACGGATGCCGCCGGATTCGGGGTCCGAGTCGATGCCGTGGAGCATCAGGTTCATGAGCGCAAGCCGGTGGGTGTCCTGCACATGCTCCATACCGTAGAAGGTGACGCGGCGATACTTGCGCTGCTGGGCGTCGGTCCAGGAGGTTGGGTCGCCGTGTTCGCGCAGGTAGTGGTTGGCGGCGATTAGAAAGCCTCCGGTGCCAGCGGCCGGGTCTTGGATCACGTCGTGGAGTGTTGGCCGCATGACGGCGACCATGCTGTTGATGAGCGCCCGCGGGGTGAAATACTGGCCGGCGCCGGATTTCTTTTCGTTCGCGTTCTTCTCTAGCAGCCCCTCGTAGAGGTCGCCCAAGCTCTCCTTGTGGACGCTGTACCAATCGAGCTTATCGATCTCGGCGACCAAGGTGGAGAGTGTGGCGGGCTTGCGGATGAATGAGCTGGCGTTCGCGAAGATCTCCTGCACCAGGCGCGAGCCGTGGGTGCCGAGATGGATCAACATGATCTTGTAGAACTCGAGCCGGTTCGGTGCGGGTTGGGCCTCCAGATCGGCCCAGCGGTAGCCCTCGGGAAGCTGGTCTTCGCTGCCGGTCTCTCGGGCCATCTTGAGGAAGAGCAGATAGGTCAGCTCGGTGACGTATTGGTGGTAGGTGACCCCGTCGTCTTTGAGGACGTTGCAGAGGTTCCATAGCTTGGCGACGATGTCGTGGGTGACGGCGGTCATGCGTGCTCGTAGTCCTGAATGGTCAGGCCGGGGACCCTGGCGAATGCGTGGTCGGCGGTGATCAAGGTTGCCCCCTCGGCTAGTGCGTGGGCGGCGATCATGAGGTCGAGCGGGGCCAGAGGCTTCCCCAAGGCGACGAGCTCGGCGCGCAGTGGTCCGTAACGACGCGCCGTCGCTGAGGTCCAGGGGCGGATGTCGATGCGGCCAAGCACGCCCTCGGCCAAGACGGAGAATCCGGTCCTTTGCTGCCGGTGCGCGAGACCAAAGCGAATCTCCGCTTCGGTCACAACCGAGATGCAAAACGGCTCGTTGGCAAGCCGCCGGTCTAAGGCCGGGGAGCGGGCCTTCATGACTGCGGACAGTGCATTGGTGTCGAGCATGAGCAGCCCGCTCATGGCCAGTCGCGCTCCACGTCCTCGCCCTGATCCCGATCGGTCATAAACTCGTCCAGCTCCTTGCGTTCCTCTTCCGTCATGCTTGCCAGCAGACGATCACGCTCCTCGAGCCAATCCGCGAACGACTTGTTCAGCGGACTGAGGATCACGTCGCCGGTCTCCGGATCGCGACGAATCCGGACCTCCTCGCCCTCGAAGCGGAACTCCGCCGGCAGGCGCACGGCCTGACTGCGGCCGTTCTTGAAAAGCTTAGCGGTCTGCATCGCTTGCCCGAATCGGTTGGTATAGACCTTGGTCTAGTCTAGCGGCTCGGCGATACCGCGCCAAGGGCGGCAATCCGCCTGCGATTCAGAGCGAGGGTCCCGTCCAATATGCGGAGGTCCCTAATCGCGCGACAACAAATCGAGCAGCCGGTCGGCTGTGACGATTGTACAGGGTGAACTGTCGGCCAGGTTCAGGGGGGATCCTTGTCGCCGCTGACCAAGTAGTCGGCCTTGCTCAGGATGGCGAGCTGCTGAAACGGGATGTCGAACGGGTCGCGACACGCGGGGGTTTCCGGCACCTTGGTGGACATGCGCAGGGTCTCGCAATAGGGGAGGTAGTCCGCGAGCAATTTCTGTTGCTCCGTGGCCGAGAGCCGGAACTCGGGATAAGCCAGTGCGCGTGCCAGCTCCTTGGTCGTTGCCGCGGAAACGATCGGTCGGAAGCGCGCCTCCTGCCAGGACTCGCGAAGGGGTGCCAGTCTGCCGCTTGCGAACAACAGCGATGACAGCACTGCATTGGTGTCCAGGACCAGGCGCCATAGCCCCGTCATTCCGCGGACGTCGGGTTGGATTGGCGCGACCAGGCGACCGCGTCCGTCATGTCTTGCTCGGTGAGATCAAGCTCGGACAGTTTGGCGCGTACCGCATCGGCGCGTTGGATCCGCACCGGCGTCAGAATGATCTGCCCGTCCTTGACCTTGACCTTGACCTCGACTTCGACATATTCGGTCGCTCCCACGGCATTGGTGATGCTCTTGGGAAGCGTGAGCTGGTTCTTGGCCGTGATCTTGGCGAGCATCCTGGTGAGTCCGAGTCAGTAAGGATTCCTTACTTAACGCCTGAGCTTGTCCCTGATTCAAGCCGCCGGTTGGTTCCACAGTGCGTCGTTGAACGCAATCAGAAACTGCCCGAGCTGACCGTCATGCGCTTCGAGCTGAGCGAAATTTGAGCCCTTTCGTGGGCGGATGCCCTCCCGGCCGCTCAGCGCCGCATGATCCGCCCATCCGTTTGCGGGTCGATCGGGCTTTCGGTGCGGAAGGCCTCGACGACCATGTCCGAGATCAGGCGACCGGTCATGACCGGGTGGCTCATTGCCTTCAGAGTGCTGTAGCCATCCCCGCCTTCGGCGAGGAAGTCGGAGGTGACGACCTGATAGCGGGCCTCCGGGTCGATGGGTGCGTCGTCGTCGAGGGTCGCGCTCGCTAGGCGTCCGTCCGCGATGCTGTAACGGACGCCGGACACTTGCAGGAAGCCCCCCGGGTTGTTCAGCGGATCCAATGCGGCGCTGCGCTCCAGGGCGGCAAGCAGTTGGGCGCCGGTGACCTCGCCGACGACCAGCTCGTTGCGGAAGGGGAAGGCCTGGTAGATGGATTTGAGTGTGGTGGGGCCGGCCGGGATGCTGGAGCGAAAGGCGCCGCCATTGAGCAGGGCGACATCGGCCAGCGTGATCTGTCGGGCCAGGTCGGCCACGAAATTGCCGAAGGGCGCCTCGTCGCGACGGATCAGCTCCCGCCAGGCGCTCAGCTCGCGGGTGCTGAAGCCGATCTGCTGGTCCAGCTCCCGGTCTGCATCTGCGGCAATGCGCCGGACCTCATCGGCAATCTCCGGGCTCTCCGGACTGGCTGCGTCGATCGCGATCAGGCTGTAGTCGGCGGCTGTCAGACGTCCTTCCCGACATTCAAAATCCATTCGGCCCAGCCAGCCGCCACGCTCGCCGGCCTGGACGATCGGCACAGCGTTCTCCAGGACCGGATCGGGGTAGAGATTGTGATTGTGACCGCCGATGATCAGGTCGATCCCAGGCACGGACCGCGCGAGCCGAAGGTCATCGGCGATTCCCAGATGCGAGAGCACGACGATCAGATCGGCCGTGGTGTCGAGCTGCGGCACCAGTCGGCTGGCGACGGCGATCGGCTCTTCGACGCTGATGCCCTCGATGTTGCGTGGATGGGTCGCGGTCGTGAGTTCAGGCGTGGTGAGGCCCAGGATCGCGACTTTCGGCGCCCCCGGCCGATCGATAACGACCGAGGGTAGCACCGGCAGCGGGATCGGGTTCGACGCCACGTTGGCGCTGAGGAACGGAAAGGTTGCCTCGGCGCTCAGACGACGAAAGACGTCCTGGCCATAGTCCAGCTCATGATTGCCCATGACCGCCGCATCCACACCCATCCGATCGAGCAGGACGACGTCCGGTACGCCCAGAAAGAGGCTTGAGGTCAGGGTTCCCTGCAGCAGATCGCCAGCGAACAGCAGCAGCGTCGGGCGATGCGGATGCTCCGCCCGCACGGCGGCGACGCTGGCGGCCAGGCGCGCGATACCGCCGCGCTCTGTCCCGTCCTGCGGATCCTGGTAGGGCTCAAGTTGGCCGTGGAAGTCGTTGAAGTGGAGGATCGTCAACTCTTCGCCTGGGTTGCAGGCGGGGACGGCGAATACCGGCAGATGACCGGTCACCAGCAGCCCGCACCAGACGAGAAAAAACAACCGAAACCGCATTTCGTGCTCCGTCGGACGAGTCGATCAAGCTCAGATCCGGTCATTGGAACCGCATAGACGCTCAGGATGCAAAGGCAAAACGCGCTGATTGGACCAGGTGACGGCATCAGCGGTCGGCGCGCTTTGCATAGGAACATCAGAAGAGCTGGATCAGTCTGGCCGAGACTCCGGCGGTCAGCGCAGCCGGTAAGCGATCGGCACCACGATTTCCAGCCGGGATTGGCCCAGACCGGGCGGGATGGCCGGCATCGGCGATGCGCGCCGCAGCAGCTCGGAGGCGGCCTCGTCGAGTGCGTTATGCCCGGAGCTTTTCTCGACGCTATGGGAGATGACCTTGCCGTTGCGATTGATGGCGAAGCGGATCCGAACCACGCCCTCCTGACGCAGTTGGCGTGCGCGCTGCGGGTAACGCTTGTGTCGCTCCAGCCAGGCGGCAAGCTCCGCGTAATAGCTGTCCTGGATCTTTCCGCCCTCGGCACTCCCTCCTGCGCCACCAGCGCCACCAGCGCCGCCGGCACCGCCTTTGCCGGCTGCTGCTGCCCTGGGGCCGGCCTGGGCTGAACT
>JBGSKP010000111.1:0-11056 GCA_041741175.1 Thiocapsa sp.
ATGTGTGGCGCCTCCCATGGCGGTCGCGAGCCTATGATAGGTGCGCAGCGGGGCGAGTCGATCGATTCGAGCACGCTCGGTCAGCCATGCCAACCCGAGCCGGCGATAGAGTCGTGGCAGCCGTGCGAAGAGGTCCATGACGCGTGCGCTCGACAGCGCGCCGAGGGCGATCCTTTTCAGGCGTCGGCGCGGCGCGGGCAAGTCCGCCGTGCGAAGTGCTTTGACCGTATCGAGGATTCGTCCGTAAGCCACTTCCGACGGACAGGCGCGCTCGCAGTTGAGACAAGCGAGACAGCCATCGAGATGTCCGGTGAGGGTCGGGGTCATCGCCAGATGCCCGCCGGCCCAGCCCTGGACCAAGGCGATACGCCCGCGCGGGGAATCCGCTTCGTTGCGAGCCTGTTGAAAGGTCGGACAATCGGGAAGGCAGAGCCCGCATTTGACGCACTGGTCGGCGAGGTTCAGCAGATCGCGGGCAGCGCGACTGTCGAGGCGGTTGCCCGGCGCTTCGGTCAAGGTGTTCAATCGGGGGTGTTGTCCGCTAGTTCGTTCGGTTGATCGGAACGCGCCCCATGGGAGGTGTGCGTTTGCCCTGGATCCGGCGATCGGTCGTTCTGGGCGTTGATTATGTTAACCTTCCGCGATCGCCTTGCGGGCAATTCAGGTTACAACGATGTCGTACTATCGCTACCATGTCTTTTTCTGCACGAACCAGCGCGAGGATGGCAGCCAATGCTGCAACCAGTGCGCGGCGACGGCGATGCGTGATCTTCTGAAGCGTCGCACCA
The DNA here is from genome assembly GCA_041741175.1 of Thiocapsa sp. Taxonomy (GTDB): domain Bacteria; phylum Pseudomonadota; class Gammaproteobacteria; order Chromatiales; family Chromatiaceae; genus Thiocapsa. The sequence goes on from JBGSKP010000111.1 coordinate 789, forward strand.
AAGAGCTGGCGCTGTCCGGGCGCGGAGGCGTGCGGGTCAATACTGCCGGGTGTCTCGACCGCTGCTCGGAGGGTCCGGTGATCGTGATCTACCCCGAAGCGACCTGGTACACCTACGTCGACAGCGAAGACATCGAGGAGATCTTGCAGGAGCATCTGGTCGGTGGCCGCGTGGTGGAGCGTCTGCTGTTGTCTGACTGACGGTGGGTTGAGCACGGCGGAACGGCGGAAGCTGGGGTTGCGTGGGGCGGTGGTGTCACGTAAACTTCGCGGTCTTTCTCGATACAGAAAACAAAATCGACGGCTCCTGCGTGGGGAAACTGATTGCGCACCTTATCCCGAGCGTATCCCGGGCGGGCCGCGATAATTGGGTAACACACGCAAGAGACACCGGAGCGAAGGACATGACGACGACAGTGAGTGCAAAACCGGCGGAAGTCCGCCGCGCCTGGTATCTGGTGGATGCCGACGGCAAAACCCTCGGACGGCTCGCGAGCGAGTTGGCCCTTCGGCTGCGCGGCAAACATAAACCGCAGTACACCCCGCATGTGGATACGGGTGATTACATGGTTGTTGTCAACGCTGAAAAGATCCGGGTCACCGGGAACAAGCGTCAAGACAAGATGTACTACCACCATACCGGCTACATCGGTAACCTGAAGTCCACGAATCTCGCGAAATTGCTCGAGTCCAAGCCTGAGCGGGCCATTGAGATCGCGGTGAAAGGGATGTTGCCACGCGGACCTTTGGGTCGAGCCATGTTCAGAAAGCTGCGCGTTTACGCCGGTCCGGAGCATGGTCATCAGGCGCAACAGCCGCAGCTCCTTGAGCTCAACGTTTAGGAATCAGACGCATGTCCGAGAGACAACACGCTATCGGCCGACGCAAGTCGTCTGCCGCCCGAGTCTTCCTGACTCTTGGCACCGGTACCATTACGGTGAACAACCGTCCGCTCGACGAGTTCTTCGGTCGCGAGACCGCGCGGATGGTCGTGCGCCAGCCGCTTGAGACCGCCGGCTTGGTCGATCGGGTGGATATCAAAGCGACTGTCGCCGGCGGCGGCAACACGGGTCAGGCCGGTGCCATTCGTCATGGTATTGCCCGTGCCCTAGTGCTGTTCGATGAAAATCTGCGTTCGCCGATGCGACGTGCCGGGTTTCTGACACGCGACGCGCGTGAAGTCGAACGCAAGAAAGTCGGTCTCCACAAGGCCCGTAAGCGTCCGCAATTCTCGAAGCGTTAGCCAGCAGGACGGAGCGCCCGGTGCTGTTTCGGGGAGTAGCGGCTGCGCCGCGTCCTCGGTCCAACAGCCAGGGCAGCGCCTCAATAGCGTTATCCGTAAAATCGTCGCAGGCGTGCCTTATTCCAGCCGCCTGCAACGACGCCCGAATTGGGGGATCGTCTAGTGGTAGGACAGCGGACTCTGACTCCGTCAACCTAGGTTCGAATCCTAGTCCCCCAGCCACATCCCGCCTCAATTCCAGACCAAAGTAAAGACCAGGCCAGCGCGACCAGTCGAGCTCGGCCCAGCCTGTCTGACTGCTTTGCATCGATCCGAGCGGCCCGCCCAGTGTTCGTTCGACACCTGTGTCGGTGTGGGATCAATCCACGACAGATTTCGAGCGCCGATTGGTCTTCGCGCCCTGCGACCTGCCATCTGATGCGAGCGCTCTGGCGCGGTACGACGGCGTGTACTTGTGTGTCGTGTGGCGTCTGTCTCCCTCAGGTTTGTGTCATTCTCGCGAACGTTGGCTCGCGAGCGGGGTCGCCCCGTCGCTTTCGTCGGCGCTGCCCGTTCGGTGCAGGTCGTTCCCTGTCGCGCGTTTCCGATCCGGTGCACGGCGCGGGTGCGACAGTCTTCCGCCAGCCCCGGTATCCCCGATCTACAGCAAGCGCGGCCATTTATGGGTCTGTACTCGATCTCATCGTGACATTGGGCGAGCCGGCAAATCTGGCTTGTTGATGTAAAAACACAACAACTAAGATCGGTGTGTCTTTTTTTGTCCTACTCTGTTGCAAAAGGTGCTGTCTTGAACTATAGTTCATCCCGGAAAGCAGGATTGCGTTTGGTTTCTGCAGTCTGACTAACAAATTCACAACAGCGGAGAATGGTATGAACAAAAAGCTCCTCACCCTGGCGGTCGCCGCCGCAATGGTTGCACCTGGCGCAGCAATGGCTGAAGCCATCCTTTACGGCAAGTTGAACGTTTCGTTGGACTATGCCGAAGTCTCGAATGTGGTTCTCCCGCAGTTCGAACTGCAGGACGGTCAGCTTGTGCAGACCACGCTCGGCCAGGACTTCGACGGCTGGGGCATGTCGAGCAATGGTTTCATCCCCGGTGAAGGTCGCGCCAACCGGATCGGTGTGAAAGGCTCCGAGGATCTGGGTAACGGCCTGAAGGCGATTTACCAGGTCGAGCTCGGCATCAACCTGAACGACACCAACAACAACGTCCTGAGCAACGCCGACTCCATCACCTACCGGAATACCTTCGTCGGTCTTGCAAGCGACTGGGGTACCGCGTTGATCGGTCGTCATGACACCCCGATGAAGCTGTCGACCGGCAAGCTCGACCTCTTCTCCGACACCATGGCTGACTACAACGGCACCATCGGCTTCCGCGATCTGCGCGCCGACAACGTCGTCGCCTACATCAGCCCGAGCCTGGCTGGCTTCCAACTGTCCGGTGCAGTGATTCCCGCTGGTGGCGCGACCGGTGGCGGCAACGGTCTGAACACTTACGAGAACAGCCTCGGCGAAACCTACTCGGTTGCGGGTATTTACTCGAACGGACCCTTCTATGCGTCCGCTGCATTCGAGAACCTGAACAACGAGCACTTCAACACCCAGGCGCTCTCCAACGTCGGCAACGACTGCCCGGTGGTTAATCCGGTTGACCCGGCTGATCCGAATGGCGCCTACACGGCGACCTGCCGGTTCCAGAACAGCGCTGCACAGGCATGGCGTCTTGGCTTAGGGCTGCTCGATTGGAACGGCTTCACCCTGGCCGCGATCTATGAAAACCAGGATGTGTTCAACAACGATCGTTATGCCGGGGTCATCGATCCGGCCGATCCAAACAACTCCTACCTGCTTCCTTCCCCGAAAGAAGCTGAAATGTGGCAGGTTCAGGCGGGTTACGCGTTCGGCAACAACATGATCAAGGCCATGTACGGTCAGGCTGACTATTCCGGCAACGACATCATTGCCGGCGGTAACTACATCTCGATCAACGGCGGTGAGGCATTCTTCGAACGGACCTCGGCGGAAATCAACTACAAGGTTGAGTCCTGGGCTGTGGGCTTCGACCACAACTTCAGCAAGCGTACCAAGTTGTATGCCCTGTACACCGCAGTGGATGATGATCGTCAAGACGTCGTTGCAGGCACCGACTGGAGCGGTCTGTCCCTGGGTATGATGCACAGCTTCTAAGCCGCGCTAACGCTCGGTCTGGAATGCGAAACGGGGCCTGCGGGCCCCGTTTTTTTTGATCTGCTTTTTGCCGATGCGACGCGGCACGGCACCACTCGTGGATCTCAGGTTGCCTGCAGGGTTTTCGGTCCCTCGGGTGTTCCTAAAACCAGTACATCGGCTGGGCGGAGGGCGAAGATGCCGACCGTGACCACGCCTGCGATGTTGTTGATCGCCTGCTCCAGCTTAGCTGGTTCCATGATCTCCAGATTCTGCACATCCAGGATCAGATTGCCGTTGTCGGTTACGAAGCCATCGCGCCAGACGGGTGTGCCGCCGAGCCGCACCAGCTCGCGCGCGACGTAGCTGCGTGCCATCGGGATGACCTCTACGGGCAAGGGGAAGGCTCCCAGCACCTTGACCAGTTTGCTCTCATCGGCGATGCAGACAAACCGTTGACTTGCCGCGGCCACGATCTTTTCGCGTGTGAGCGCACCGCCACCGCCTTTGATGAGTTGAAGCTGTTTGTTGGATTCATCGGCGCCGTCCACATAGAGCGAGAGTTCGCCGACGGCATTGAGGTCGAAGACATGGATACCATGTCCCTGCAGCCGTTCGGTCGAGACGACCGAGCTGGATACGGCGCCTTCAATGCGTCCCTTGATGCCTGCCAGTGCATCGATGAAGTGGTTGACGGTCGAGCCAGTGCCGACCCCGATGACGCCGCCTTCGACATAGGCAAGCGCGGCCTCGGCGGCCTGTTTTTTCATGGCATCCTGAGTGTTCATCTCTCCTCCGACGTTTTGAATGTATTCGGTCCTGGCTCTTGCGCCCGCAGCATGACTAGAGTCGAAGTCATGATCGATGCGCTGCCTGCGCGTTGCCGATCGAGCCGGTATCATAGCAGAGCCCCCGAACCCTAGAGATCCTGATGCCAGACACCTATATCGAACGGATATTGCGCGCGCGCGTGTACGATGTTGCGCATGAGACACCTTTGACGCATGCCCCGCAGCTCTCGACACGTCTCGACAACCAGGTGTTTCTCAAGCGCGAGGATCTGCAGCCCGTGTTCTCCTTTAAGCTGCGCGGGGCTTATAACAAACTGATCCATCTCGATCCAGTGGTGCGCGAGCGTGGCGTGATCGCGGCCAGTGCAGGCAACCACGCCCAGGGCGTGGCGCTCGGCGCCGCCAAGCTGGGGGTTCCGGCCATCATCGTCATGCCGCGGACCACGCCGGCCATCAAGGTGCGAGCGGTCCGTCGTCTCGGCGGCAAGGCCGTGCTGCATGGCGATTCCTATGACGAGGCGTTCGCCCATGCGATGACCCTGGTACAGGAGAAGGGGCTGACGTTTCTCCATCCGTTCGACGACCCGGACGTGATTGCCGGGCAGGGGACGATCGGCATGGAGATCCTCCGCCAGCATCCGGTTCCGCCCTATGCCATCTTTGTTCCGGTGGGTGGTGGCGGTCTGATCGCCGGCGTTGCCGCCTATGTGAAATGGCTCAGACCGGAGGTGCGTATCATCGGTGTCGAGCCCGAGGACGCGCCGACCCTGCATCACGCCATGGCGGCCGGGCGTCGCGTGGAGTTGGCGCAGGTCGGGCTCTTTGCCGACGGGGTGGCGGTGAAGATGATCGGCGAAGAGACCTTTCGAATCGCCCGCAAGCGCGTCGACGATGTCGTCTTGGTGAGCACGGACGAGATCTGTGCGGCAGTGAAAGACATCTTCGACGACACTCGGGGCATCGCCGAGCCCGCCGGTGCGCTGGCCGTTGCTGGGATGAAGCGTTATGTCGAGACCCATGATATCAAAGGCGAGCACCTGATTGCCATCGAGAGCGGCGCCAATGTGAACTTCGATCGGCTGCGTCACATCGCCGAGCGTGCCGAACTCGGCGAGCGTCGCGAAGCACTGCTTGCGGTGGAGATCCCGGAGCGTCCAGGCAGCTTCCTCGCCTTCTGTCGCGTGATCGGTCGCCGTCAGATTACCGAGTTCAACTATCGCTACGCCGATGCCGTGCGCGCTCAAGTTTTTGTCGGCATTGAGCTGGCGCGCGGCGACGACGAACGCGAGGAGTTGGTCGGGCGTCTCGCGGAAAAGGGCTTCGCTGTCCTGGACATGACCGAGAACGAGACGGCTAAGCTTCACATCCGGTATATGGTCGGCGGCCATGCGGAGGGGATCGAGCACGAGACTCTAGTCAGGTTTGAGTTTCCGGAGCGTCCCGGGGCACTGCTGGATTTTCTCTCGGCCTTAGGTAAGCGTTGGAATATCACGCTCTTTCACTATCGCAACCATGGTGCAGCCTACGGTCGTGTTCTGCTGGGGGCGCAGATTCCGCCGGGAGAGTCGGGGGCCTTTCGCGAAGCACTTGACCAGACGGGTTATCAGTACTGGGAAGAGACCGACAATCCAGCCTATCGGATCTTTGCCGGATCCATGTCGCGCCTGTAGATCCGTTTCTCGGTGGCCACCGTGTCCAGCGGCACATCCCAGGGTCGGGGCTCGATTCGCACAAGACGCTGACAGTCGTGGGCGATGCCGATGAGCCGGGGTCGCCGCCAGTGTCGACGCGCTTTCAGGTAGGCGAGGGTGCGGTCGTAAAAGCCCCCGCCCATACCGATGCGATTACCGTCGGCGTCGAATCCCACCAAGGGCACAAGCAGCACATCCAGCTGCCTGGCCGGGCGCAGGTCGCGTCCGCGTAATGTCGGCTCGGGTATGCCGAAACGATTCTCTCGCATGCGTCTCCCCGGAAGGTCGCGCGCGAATCGAAGGCTCACCGGGTGACTCCTAGCGCCGCGTCTGAGCACCGGAAGATAAACCGCTTTACCCCGCTTGCGGGCCTGGTGCATCAGGGGTCGTGGGTCCAGCTCGCCGTCTGCCGGCCAGTAGGCCGCAATCCGTCGTGCACGCTGGAACGTAAAATCGCGCCGCAGCACTGACATTAAGCGTCGGGCGTGCCTGATCTGCTGCTGGCTCGGTATGGATCGGCGCGCTTGGCGCAGGGATTGGCGAAGCGTTTGTGAGGGAATCATGGGGACGGAGAGGGACACCCCCCATGGGTGCCGTTAACGGCCTTTGTTCTTGAACCAAGCGGTTCAAGTGGGAACATTTGGATTGGCTTCAGGCTTTCCGCTCGGTGACGGACTTGCACAACGGCCGCACGTCCATGTCCCCAGGGTAGTGATTAGGCTCAAGAAATTACCCAGGCCGAAGTCGAACACTACAGGGGGTGTCTGGATTAGGAGGCTATACCCTTTCGTTCGACGCGTCCAGCGTCTGTTCCGCAGCCAGCGCCCGCGTGACCTGCTCCTGGAGATGCCCCAGGCGCTCGTCGAGCTCGGCACTGGTGCTCGGGCGTGATTTGCGAAGTTGAACCAGCTCGTGGGCGATATTCAGGGCGGCCATCACGGCAATCCGGTCCGTGCCGACGACACGACCGGTCTTACGGATCTCACGCATTTTGTCGTCGAGCAGTCGTGCCGAATCGCGCAAGCCGTCCTGCTCGTCCGACACGCAGGCGATGCGATACTCCTTGTCGAGGATTCTGACGCTGACCTGAATCGGCTCTTCGCTCATAAACTTTCCTCCATCGCACGCAATCGCGACAACATGGCCTCGACGCGGCTGCGCGCCTGCTCGGTCTTTTCGATCAGCTCGCCGCGCTCGGCGACCAGGATGTCCTGGCGCGCCAGCAGCGATCGGTTTTCGTCGCGCAGGCGCTTGTTCAGGCGAATCAGGACATCCACCTGCTGTTCCAATTTGTCGAGGTCAAAATGTGCCAAAGTCCACGACTCCGTTAAGGTTCGACGCACTATAGAAGGCGTGCGGAGGACGGTCAATCGCGACCGTGTGCATGGTATGATCAAAAAAGTCGGTTGTCCTTGATTTGTCGTCATTCCCCGATCCCGCGCACCGGCCGGGCCGCCCGAGCAGTCGCCCGCCAAGTCTCCCGAGAAGGAGGTCACCATGAACATCGATGATCATCGGCTCGCCGGTTACTTGGCTGCCAGTGCCATCTGTCCCTCTCCCAGCGAGGCCCACGGGATCCTGTGCGGTCTGATCTGCGGCGGCGCTGCCGACCCCGAAGCAGCCTGGCTCAGTCAGCTCAGGCCGGAGTCGGAGGCCGGTGATCTGCTGATCGAAGAGGGGCGTGAAGCCCTCTCGGACCTTGCGCGGCAGACTTTCGATGAGCTCCAGTCGTCCGAATTCGGCCTCACGCTGCTGATGCCGGATGATGCCCGACCCCTTGTAGAACGTGCCACGGCACTCTATGACTGGGTGCGTGGGTTTTTGTACGCCTGGGGCACGCTGGACCGCACCGACGCGGAGCCATCCGCGGAGATCCGCGAGATTTTGCGCGACTTCACCGACGTGACGCGCATGGATCTGAATCAACTCGGCGACGACGAGCAAAACGAAGAGGCATTGACCGAAGTGAGCGAGTTCATTCGGATGGCTGCAATGTTGATCCATCAAGAGCGCGTGCTCGCCCGCGCTGCCGCAGCCCAGTCATGACCGCGGCCGAGTATAAGCGTCGGCGACGCGCGCTGGCCAAAGCAATCGGCCCCGACGGCATCGTCATCGTCCCGGCTGCCGCCGAGGCGGTGCGCAACCGCGACGTTCACTACCCCTTTCGCCAGAACAGTGATTTTGTCTACCTGACCGGTTTCCCCGAGCCGGACGCCTTCGCCGTCATCGCCCCCAAGCGCAACGACGGGGAATACCTGCTTTTTTGTCGGCCACGCGATCCGGAGCGAGAGCAGTGGGACGGCCGGCGGGCGGGCGTCGAAGGGGCCACCTCGCGGTTCGGCGCTGATCAAGCCTATCCCTTGAGCGATCTCGACGCGGTGATGCCGACCCTGCTCGACGGGCGGACGCGTCTGTATTTTCCGATCGGGGTCGATACCGCGCTCGACGCCCGTGTGATGGGCTGGGTCAACCGGGTGCGGGCGAACGCGCGAGCCGGAGCTGCCGCGCCCGAGATCTTCGTGACCATCGAGTCGGTTCTGCACGAGATGCGCTTGCGCAAGAGTCCGGCAGAGATCAAGCAGATGCGCAAAGCTGCACAGATCTCGGCCGCCGGCCACGCACGGCTCATGCAAATCTGTGTGCCCGGGCTGAACGAGTCCCGGCTTGAGGCCGAATTTCAGCATGTCTGTGCGACCAGCGGCGCGCGTCACCAGGCTTATCCGCCGATCGTCGGCGGCGGCGCCAATGCCTGCATCCTGCACTATGTCGAGAACGAGTCGCCCTTGTGTGACGGCGATCTGGTTCTGATCGACGCCGGCTGCGAGCTGGAGGGGTATGCTTCGGACATCACCCGGACCTTTCCCGTCAACGGCCGTTTCAGCCCGCCGCAACGCGAACTCTACGAGTTGGTGCTTGAGGCCCAGGCCGCGGCGATCGGTAAGGCCATGCCCGGGAATCTCTGGAACGAGCCGCACGACGAAGCCGTCAGGGTCTTAACCAAAGGGCTGATCCATCTCGGGATCCTCAAGGGCAGTCTCGCCGATCTCATCAAGGACGAGGCGCACAAGCCCTACTATATGCATCGCACCGGTCACTGGCTCGGTATGGATGTCCACGACGTCGGCAGTTACAAACAGGCCGGCGCCTGGCGGGTTTTGGAGTCCGGAATGGTCTTGACGGTCGAGCCGGGCCTCTATATGTCGAACGAGGAGAAGATTCCGGCGCCCTATCGCCATATCGGGATCCGCATCGAGGATGACGTGCTGATTACCGAGACGGGCAACGACATCCTCTCGGCTGGGGCACCGAAGGATCCCGTCGCGATCGAAGCCCTCATGTCGGCCTGATCCCTCATATCGGTCTGATGCGATCTCGACGCGGTTGGTCGGCGCTCGTGGCGACCGACTGAACACGAGGCAAACAAAGTATGCACGAATACGATCTGGTCATTATCGGCGGCGGCCTGGTGGGCGGCAGCCTGGCCTGCGCCCTGTCCGGCTGCGGTTTGCGGATCGCGGTTGTCGAGGCGGTTCCGGCCTCGGCGCCGAGCCAGCCGAGTTACGATGAGCGCGTGATCGCCTTGTCCTGGGGCAGTCGTCGCATCTTCGAGGCGATCGGCCTATGGTCGGATATCGCCCATGAGGCGGAGCCGATCCGACAGGTTCACGTTTCCGACCGCGGTCATTGGGGGTTTACCCGGCTGAATCTGGATGATGCCGGGGTCGATGCGCTGGGTTATGTCGCGCCCGCCCGCGCCATCGGCAGCGCCATTCGCTCAGCCCTGGCACGTTCCTCCGATGTCGAAATCCTCTGCCCGGCGCGCCTCCTGGATCATCGCGTGGCGATGGATCGGGTCGAGTTCGAGGTGCAGGGTGATGCCGGGCGCCTGAGTCTGCGTGCCGCGTTGCTGGTTGCCGCCGACGGCGGTGACTCGGCGGTGCGTCAACGCCTTGACCTGCAGGTGCAGGACGCGCATTACGATCAGGACGCGATCATCACCACGGTCTCGCCCGATCGGCCGCGCACTGGTGTCGCCTTCGAGCGCTTCACCGAGACCGGACCCCTAGCCATGCTGCCGATGACCGATGGGCGCTATTCGGTGGTCTGGACCTGCCAGCGCGACGAGACCGCCGAGCTGCTGGCATTGTCGGACGATGCCTTCCTCGCGCGCCTGCAGAAGCGATTCGGTTATCGGATCGGCCGTTTCCAGCAGGTTGCGTCACGTCGCGCTTATCCGCTGAAGCTGGTGCTGACACGCAACCCGGTGCAGCCACGCGTCATCCTGATCGGCAACGCAGCCCACACGCTGCACCCGGTCGCCGGCCAGGGATTCAATCTGGGTCTGCGCGATGTGGCGGCCCTCGCCGAGGAGATC
>JBGSKP010000112.1:0-4918 GCA_041741175.1 Thiocapsa sp.
AAGGTGGTCTCGGTGAAGTAGCGGATGCTGTTCGCCTCGCCGCGCTGGGACATGATCGCCTGACCGATGTGGACGATCTCGGCGGCCTGCTCGCCAAAGCAGTGAATACCCAGTATTTCCATGGTCTCGCGGTGAAAGAGCAGCTTGAGCATACCGACCGTGTGCCCGGTGATCTGGGCACGGGCGATGCTCTTGAAATCCGCCTGGGCGACCTCGTAGGGGATCTGCAGCGCGGTCAGCTCACGCTCGGTGCGGCCGATCGAGCTGATCTCCGGGACCGTGTAGATGCCTGTCGGAAACTCTTCGATCAGCGACCAGTCGCAGGCCCCGTCTGCGATATGGGCGCCGACGAAGCGCCCCTGATCGTAACTGGCGCTGGCTAGGGCTGGCGGCCCGGCGACGTCGCCGACGGCGTAGATGTGCTGCAACGCGGTTTGATAGCTCTTGTTGATCTCGATCTGACCACGCTGGTTGGGCGTCAGTCCGATCGCTTCCAGTCCCATGTCCTGGGTATTGCCGGTGCGTCCATTCGCCCAGAGCAGGACGTCGGTCTTGAATTTCTTGCCGGACTTGCAGTGCAGCACGACTCCGCTGTCGTCTGCCTCGACGCGCTGATAGGTCTCGTTGTGCCGGATCACCACACCCTGTTGCCGCAGATGATAGCCGAGCGCGTCCGTGATCTCGTCGTCGAGGAAGGACAGGAGTCGATCGCGGGTGTCGACCAGGTTCACCTTGACATCCAGCGCACCCATGATCGAGGCATATTCGCAGCCGATGACACCGGCGCCGTAGATCGTCATGGAGCGCGGGGTGTGCTTGAGACCGAGGAAGGAATCGCTGTCGTGGATCCGCGGGTGGCTGAAATCGACGTCCGGCGGATGGTACGGCCGCGAGCCCGTGGCGATGACGATATGCCGGGCGGTCAACTCCTCCGTGAGGCCGCCGGGGCGCTGTACCTCGATCCGGTCCGGACCGAGAAAGCGGGCGCGTCCGAACACCACATCCACGCGATTGCGCTGGTAGTAGCGGTAGCGGGTTCGCACCTGATCGCTGATGACGCTGTCCGCGGCCCGCAGCAGGTCGGGGAATGCCGCCTCGATCTGATGCTGGGTATGCTGAAACAGGGGGTTGCGCCGATAGTCGGCGAGCATCTGAATGGAGTGGCGCAGCGCCTTGCTGGGAATGGTGCCCCAATGGGTACAACCGCCTCCGACCGCATCGTGGGCCTCGATGACAGCGATCCGTTGACCGGCCTTGGCGAGCTTCATCGCGGCGCCTTCCCCGGCGGGCCCGGTGCCGATGACAAGGCTGTCGAAATCTCTGGTGGTCATCCTGAAGGGCTCCGGTGCAGCTTCAATAGAGCCCTAGGTTAGCATAGGTTTTCCGGCCGCCCATCGCGGCGGCCGATCTTGATCCCGCGAGCCGCAGTGGCGGTCCTGCGGCGCCATCGGGTTGCGCGTCGCCGTGGCTGGCGTGCGGGTGTGTGATCCAGGCACGGCAGCCGTCTCGCGTCACAGAAACTCCGGCAGACTCTTGCGGATGGCCTCCAGGGTGTGCGTGGTCAGGTTTTTGTCGATCTCGTCGGCGATCAGGTGCTTCAGCGAGGGCGACTGATGCTTGCGCAGCATGCCCAGGAAGGCCGGTGCGGCAATAACGTAGAGTTTGCTGAGTTCGCCGTTGTTGCGTGCGCTCTCCAGCGTCTCGCACACCAGATGCGCGAAGCGATCGGCGTTGTCCTGCTTGTGCGCCTCCTCGCCGTTGATGCCATGCGCCCCGGCCATGGGGTCATGACCGCGCCCGCCCTTGTCGGTGGTCAGGTCGCCCTCGTGAAGCCGACCCTCGGGAAAGGCCAGCGTATGGATCTCATGAATGGGTCCGGCTGCCTTGTCGGCGGCGAAGATGCGTGCGCGGCTGTTATCCGCGGCCAGTATCCAGGTAGACATGTGTCACGTTTCTCCCATGCTCAGCCCGACCGGGATGCGGCCGGGACCGTGGTGCGACGGGATTCTTGCCGGGCGATGCGGGGGGCTGCCCCGCGGCGGCACATCGGCTTGATCCCCTCTTCATGAGTGTAACAGGCCATTGGAAGATGTCAGTGATGTGACCGCTGTCCGGCGCCGGCGCGCCTGATGCAGTCCAGATAGGTTTGCTCGTCGAACTGGGCCTGGTTGTGTTGCAGGGTCCAGAGCGCCTCGGCGAGACACTCCATGATGCGGTGCTCCGCCTCGTGCGGATCCCCGGTTGCCGCCAACAGATCCTGGAATAGCCGGCGAATGCCGACCGGCTGATCGATGCTCAGTTGATCGAGCAGGGCGATGTGCAGGCCAAGGTGCAGGAATGGGTTCGACTCACCCTGCTCGGGGAGAAAGTCCTGCTCGAGCGCCGTCTCGGCATCGGCCATGAGTGCGTGATATTCCGGGTGCTGACGGAGGATCTGAACGATCTGCGCCTCGATCGGCTCAAGCGGTTGGCCGGTCCGGGCCTTCTCCCAAGCGGAGACGAGAATACGGCGGTGACTCTGGCGATCGTTGGAAAACATGGCGTCAAGGGTCTCGATGGTTGGGCAGGGTCATTTGGACTTGTCGCGATAGTCGCAGAGATCGGCGATCGGGCAGTGGGTGCAGCGCGGTTTGCGCGCGATACAGATATAGCGCCCATGCAGGATCAACCAATGGTGGGCGTCCTTCAGAAACGTCTTTGGGATGTGGCGTAATAATCCCTGCTCGACCGCAAGCGGTGTCTTGCCGGTGGCCAGCCCGGTGCGGTTGGCTACCCGGAAGATGTGCGTGTCCACGGCCATGGTCGGCTCGCCGAACGCGGTGTTCAACACGACATTGGCGGTCTTGCGCCCGACGCCGGGGAGTCGCTCCAGTGCCGCGCGCTCGCGCGGGATCTGCCCGCCATGCTCCGCCACCAGGATCGCGCAGGTCTGGATGATGTTCCTGGCCTTGCTGTTGAACAGACCGATGGTGCGGATGTGCGCTTTGAGCCCCTCCTCGCCGAGTGCCAGGATGGCGGCGGGCGAGTCGGCGACAGCGAACAGAGGCGCCGTGGCCTTGTTGACAGCCTTGTCGGTCGCCTGTGCCGAGAGAATGACCGCCACCAGCAGCTCGAAGGGCGAGCGATAGATCAGCTCCGTGGTCGGCGAGGGATTGGCTGCACGCAGCCGCTCGAAAATCTGGGCACGCTTGTCCTTGTTCATGACGAAATTCATGACGATTGAAATTGGCGGTGAGCTGTATAAAATAACAGGTATCCCAACGAGCCGACCATCTGAGACACCCTGAGTATGACCGACGACCTGACGCCCCGTCAGCAGCAAATCCTCGAGCTGATCCGCACCCATCTGCGCGAAACCGGTGTCCCGCCGACCCGTGCCGAGATCGCCAGGACCTTCGGTTTTCGGTCAGCCAATGCGGCCGAGGACCATCTGCGTGCCCTGGAGCGCCATGGCGCGATCGAGCTGACGCGTGGTCGCTCGCGCGGTATCCGTCTGGTCGGTCAGGCCGTGGCGTCGAACGAAGGCGAGCTTCCGGTGATCGGGCGGGTCGCTGCCGGCAGCCCCATTCTGGCCGCTCCGCACGTCGAGGAGTATTGCCGTATCAATCCGGATCTGTTCCGGCCGCGTGCTGACTATCTGCTGCGGGTGCGCGGCGGCAGTATGCGCGATGCCGGCATTCTCGACGGCGATCTGCTCGCGGTCCATGCCACCGCGGAGGCCCGCAACGGTCAGATCGTGGTGGCGCGTCTGGGCGATGAGGTGACGGTCAAGCGCCTGCATCGGCATGCGAGTTCGACCTACCGGGTGCAACTCCTGGCCGAGAACCCGAGCTTCGAGCCGATCCAGATCGATCTGCGCGAGCAGGAGCTGGTGATCGAGGGCTGGGGCGTCGGTGTGCTGCGGCTCGGCTTGGCCGAGCCGCAGCCCCTCTAAGGGCCGAGGCAGACGCCGATGCTTGCTCAAGACATCCTGGATCGACGCCCTGATCTGTGGTGTGGCCGGGCACCCCGACAGGCGTTACCCGCCGGGATCCCGACCGGTCTGTCCCGGCTCGATGAGCAACTGGTCTGGGGCGGCTGGCCGCCGGGTAGCCTCAGTGAGATCTTGACCGACCGGCCCGGCGAGGGTTTCGCCTTGACCCTACCGGCCCTGGTGCGCCTGAGTCTTGAATCGCGCTGGGTACTCCTGGTGGAGCCGCCGTTTCAACCCTTTGCGCCGGCGCTGGCGGCCCATGGTCTGCGTCTGGAGCGCCTGGTCATGGTCACGGCCGGTCCGGATCGGGCCTGGGCGACGGAGCAGGGGCTGCGCTCCGGCGCCTGCGCGGCTGTGCTGGTGTGGGGTGGGCAGTGGGAGACAACGCACCTGCGTCGGTTGCAACTGGCGGCCGAGACGGGGGGCGCACTGGCGATTTTGTTTCGCGAGGAGAGCGCTGTCCGTTCGCCGTCACCGGCTGTGCTGCGTCTGCAGGTGCGTTCGACGCCGCTCGGACGCGAACTGACCCTGCTCAAACAGCGCGGTGGACCCGACGGCGCACGCGTGACGCTGCCGTTCGAGGTGAGCACGCACTGATCGGCTCGGCGCCAGCGCCTGTTGGTTGCTGCGCCGAGTAGGCCGCTCTGGGAAAGGCCACCCTGTACCGGACACCTGCGTCGCCGTTGCAACTCGGCCGACGGTCGACGCCTGGCGTCAACGCGCCGATGACCTACCGACAAGCATGCACTGGCTCGCGATCCATCTGCCTGATCTGCCCCTGGAGGTCTTCGAGCGTGCGCTCGCGACCCCCGTGCCGCTTGCCATCAGCGAGCCGGGTCGCATCGAGCGCATCATCGCCGTGAATCCGGTGGCGTTCGCCGCGGGTGTGCGACAGGGTCTCAGTGTCGCCGCGGCCGCGTCACTCTGTCGGTCGCTGCGGGTGCT
>JBGSKP010000113.1:0-5808 GCA_041741175.1 Thiocapsa sp.
GCCGGTGAGCGATGCGGCGGCCTGGCGGCTCAACCCGGCCCATCGCCGGGTTTACGACAAGCTCTCACTAGCGTTGGGCGCCGGGATGCGCGCGGCACCCTGCGGCGTGAACCCGCGCGACTGCGGCATCGCTGCCGGTGCGGCGGTGTTCGTTAAACCCATCATCAATCTCGCCGGCATGGCGGTGCGCGCCCGTGCGGTGCCCGCCGATGCCGTGCCGAGCGAGCCGGGCAGTTTCTGGTGCGAGCGGCTGGAAGGTCCACACACCAGCACGGATTGCCTGGTCCAGGATGGCCGGGCGGTCTGGTTCGCGCATACTCGAGGCGCGGATGAGAAGGATCGGGAGCGGCCGATCTACTGGGAGATCGGGGCCGATTTAGCCGGGTTGGAGCCTGTGATCGCCGAGTGGATCGCCGCAAATCTGCAAGGCTACAGCGGTCTGTGCAATCTGGAGATGATCGGCGGCCGACCGATCGAGGCGCATCTGCGTGGATCCAACGGTTTTTTCGACTTCTACGGCCCGAATTTCATCCCGGCCTGGGTTGCATTGGCCGACGGTGCCGATTTTGCCCCGCCGCCGCCCATCCCCGGCGGCTTCGTGATCTCGGTCTTCGGCGAGGTTCCGATCAGCCAGGCACAGCGCGACGCCGCCGGCCGGCGCGGCGTTCGGGTGGACCTGGACCTGCACACGGCCGGGCGTTCGGCCGTTCTGCGTTGTGTCGACAGGCAGGTCGGACTTGATGTCCTGCACGAGCTGACCGGTGCGCGGATCGGTGCTGCCTAGACCACCGGTGTGGCGGTCGGTGCGATCCAGTCTGCCGAGCCATGCGGCGCAGCCGGTTTGGTGATGCGGATTCAACCCGGATCGCGAGAGCGTCCGAGCAGCTCGTCGAGAGCCGCCAGGATGCGGTCTTCGAGCCAGTAGTGCGGCCGACCCGGCCAACGCCCCGCGATGAAGCCGACATGTCCGCCATGATCGGCGAGCTCCAGGGTCACGCCGGGTCCGAGCTCATGCTCCCAGGGCACGGTGGTCGGGAACATGAAGGGGTCGTCGCGCGCGTGGATGATGAGTGTCGGGGTCGTGATGCGCGGCAGAAACCCGCGGCAACTCGCCCGGCTGTAGTAATCAAATACGCCGGCAAAGCCGTTCAGCGGCGCCGTGATGCGGTCGTCGAATGCGTTGAAATTCTCGATCGCATCAAGATCGACGTCGAGCGGAAAGGGTCGGGGTGCGAACTTCCGCCGCAGGCTTTCCCGCAGCTTGCCAATGAGATAGCGCCGGTAAATCCTTGAGAAGCCAAGATCCAGCCTGAGCATGGCATCGCGCAGGACAAAGGGCACGGACACGGCGACGGCGCAGCCTAACGCCGGCTGCTCGGTCTCGCCGAGATATTTCAGCAGCAGGTTGGCCCCAAGCGAGAAACCCACCGCGGCGGCGGGCGGACCCTGCGGGTCGCGTTGCAGGACGGCGAGGACTTCGGCGAGATCGTCGGTGGCGCCCGAGTGGTAGGCGCGGTCGAGCCGATTCGGCTCCTCCGAGCAGCCCCGCAGGAACATGAAAACAGGCTGAAAGCCGTCACGTTCCAGCCGCGCGACCAGCGTCGCCGCGTAATGCGAATCCAGTCCGCCCTCCAATCCATGGATCACCAGCACGCGTGGCCCGTCGGCCCGGCCGATCGCTAGATCGACAAAGTCGCCGTCTGCCAGCTCGATGCGCCGCCGCACCAGATCGGCACGCGGACGCGGCCGTGAAAGACTCGGCCAGAGGGTCTGCAGATGCGCCCCGGGAAGCCACCAGGCCGGTCGAAATCTGCTGTGTGTCACCCTACCCATGGTGCAGTTTTCCTCGTTGACTGGTGCTCAAGACGCGCGACCCACGCGCCTGGACTCTTCAGTTCAGGCCGACCGCCGGATTGAGAGCCGGACCCCTTGTCCCCTATACTGATGGCCTTCAGCGTATCACTTGATTGCGCGTGCACGACCTAAGGAATCCAACATGCCAAGACGCTTTTCGACCCTGATCGCCGTTCTGCTGTGCGCAATGGCATCGGCGAGCCAGGCCGAGGATCTCCTCCAAATCTATGATATGGCGGTCCAGAGCGACCCGACGATCCGCGAGGCCGAGCAAACCCTCTTTGCAACGCGCGAGGTGAAACCCCAGGCGCGCGCACTGCTCTTACCCAATCTCGGCGTCAGCGGCACCGTCGACTATCAAAACCTCGACGCCAACGGGACCAATGCAACGGGGAGTAGTTTCAGCCGCAACGATACCTTCAGCACGCAAGGCGTGCAGGCAGTGGTCAGCCAGTCGGTCTATAACCGTACGAACTGGATGACCCTCAGTCAGACCGACAACATCATCGCTCAGGCGGAGGCGCAATACCGCGACGCCCAGATTGCCCTGATGGTGAACACGACCGACGCCTACTTCAACGTGCTGCGTGCCGCCGATGCGGTGACGGTCCAGGCATCCTTGGTGCGGGCGAACGAGCGGCAGCTCGAGCAGTCCAAACAGCGCTTCGAGGTGGGCCTGGTGGCCATCACGGATGTGAACGACAACCAGGCCGCGTTCGATAAGTCGCGTGCCGACCTGATCACGGCTGAAAATGCGTTCGACAATGCCTGGGAGGCGTTGCGCAGGATCGTCGGCCCCATCCAGGTGCCGCTGGCGCGACTGGGGGATAAGTTGCCACTC
Source organism: Thiocapsa sp. (assembly GCA_041741175.1). Classification (GTDB taxonomy): domain Bacteria; phylum Pseudomonadota; class Gammaproteobacteria; order Chromatiales; family Chromatiaceae; genus Thiocapsa. Next base: position 2,696 of record JBGSKP010000113.1, read on the forward strand.
GCCCCGCCCGAGCCAAACGACATTAATGCATGGGCCGAGTCCGCGATGCGGGGAAATTACGGCATCATTGCGGCAGCCGAAGCGGTCGGTGCGGCCAAGAAAGGAATCGAGATCCAACGCTCGGGCTACTATCCCTCGTTGGATCTTCAGGCGGGCTATGACCTCTCGCGCTCCGGAGCCGAGTTCGATACAGACTCGGATACGAGTTTCGTCGGACTGACGGTCACCGTTCCCATCTATCAGGGCGGCGCGGTCGCATCGCGCACCCGTCAGGCCGGCTACAACTTCCGCGCATCCCAGGATCAGCTCGATGCGACGCGTCGACAGGTCGACCAGCAGGTCAAGGACGCCTTCCGCGGCATCATTTCAAGCATCGCGGATGTGAAGGCGCGCCAGGCCGCGGTGGTCTCGGCACGCTCGTCTCTGGAGTCTACGGAGGCCGGTCAAGAGGTCGGCACCCGCACCCAGGTCGACGTCCTGAACGCGCAACGCCAGTTGTTTCAAGCCGAGTTCGATTACTTGACCTCGCGCTACGACTACATCATCAACGGCGTGCGCCTGCATCAGGCCACCAGCACCCTTAACCGCGAGATTCTGGCGCGAGGGAACGCCTGGCTGAATCCTTCGGACATGATTCCTCCGCCGTCCAACTGACCATGTCGGGGAACAGCTTCGGACGTCTGTTTGTCCTCACCGGTTTCGGCGAGAGTCACGGGCCGGCCATCGGCGGGATTGTCGACGGCTGTCCGCCGGGCTTGGCTCTCACGGCGGCCGATCTGCAACGGGATCTGGATCGGCGTAAGCCAGGTCAGTCCAGGCACACGACGCAACGGCGCGAATCCGATACGGTCGAGATCCTCTCGGGTGTGTTCGAGGGCCTGACGACCGGGGCGCCGATCGGCCTGCTGATTCGCAACGAGGATCAGCGCTCGAAGGATTATTCGGAAATCGCCGCGCGTTATCGCCCCGGTCATGCGGACTACACCTACGATCAGAAATACGGCCGTCGCGATTATCGCGGTGGCGGGCGCTCCTCTGCCCGCGAGACCGCTGTGCGCGTCGCCGCCGGCGCGATTGCCAAGAAATATCTGGCCGAGCATGCCGGCATCGCGGTGCGTGGCTATCTGTCTCAGCTCGGCCCAATCCGGCCGGTCGGGTTCGACTGGGATCAAGTCGAACGCAATCCCTTCTTCTGTCCCTGCGCCGAGACAATCCCGCAGCTCGAAGCCTATATGGACGCCCTGCGCAAAGAGGGCAATTCCATCGGCGCCGCCATCACCGTGGTCGCCGCCGGGATGCCGACCGGTTTGGGCGAGCCCATCTTCGATCGGCTCGACGCCGACATCGCCCACGCCATGATGAGCATCAACGCGGTGAAGGGCGTCGAGATCGGTGCCGGCTTTGCCTGTGTCGAGCAAAAGGGCACCGAGCACCGTGACGAGATGACGCCCGGGGGCTTTCTGTCCAATCACGCGGGCGGCATCCTGGGCGGGATTTCATCGGGTCAGGATGTGGTAGTTCGGATTGCCCTGAAACCGACCTCCAGCATCCGGCTATCCGGACGAACCATCAATACCGATGGCGAGGCGACGGAGGTCGTCACCAGGGGACGCCACGACCCCTGCGTAGGCATCCGTGCCACGCCGATCGCCGAGGCCATGCTTGCGCTGGTGCTGATGGATCACCTGTTGCGCCAGCGCGCCCAGAACGCCGGGGTGGTTCCGCCGACGCCGGCCATCCCCGGCTGAACCGCGTCCGGTGCGACGCGCGTCTGTTTCGATGTTTGGCCAGCGTTTGGCCCCGCCATGATCGTCGGGAGATGCGGTTCAGGACTGGACAGCGGTCATCCGCAACAGTGCCGCGGCGGTTTCTGGCTTTAGGGTCAGTCGCTCATCGGGGTTCGGTGGTTCGGGTTTGGATTCGGGGCGACCAGGGTGGCTTCAGGGTGGCTTCCACGCAGACCAAGTCTGGATGACACCAGCGCATGTCACACCGCACGCCTTTGACCACTAGCCCCGACGCACTGCCTTACTGGCGGCTGTCCGGATACTATTTTTTCTATTTTGCTGCGCTCGGTGCGATGGTGCCCTTTTGGGGGCCCTACCTGCAATCGAAGGGGTTTGACGCGCTGGCGATCGGCCAGCTCATGGCGATTCTGGTCGGCACCAAGATTATCGCGCCGGTGCTTTGGGGACACATCGTTGATCTCACTGGTCGCCGCATGCCGATCGTGCGCCTCGGCGCCCTGGTCTCGGCGGTGACCTTCCTTGGCGTCTTCCCGGCCGATCGCTTCTGGACCATGGTTGGCGCCATGGTGTTGTTCAGCTTTTTTTGGAACGCGTCGCTGCCGCAGATGGAAGCCGTCACCTTCAACCATCTTCGTCATCGGCCGGCGGGTTATGCGCTGATCCGCCTGTGGGGCTCGGTCGGGTTCATTCTGGTGGTCGCCGTGCTGGGAGTGCAGTTGGAGTCCGCCCCCCTGAGCGTCGTTCCGATCTGGGTGCTCATCCTGTTCGTCGGGATCTGGATCTCGACCCTCACGGTGCCGGACAGCGCGCCTGCGAGCGGGGATCTCGCGACACCGTCGCTGCGTCGGCTCCTGGCCCGCGGGGATGTCTCCGCCTTCTTGGGCGCCTGCTTTCTCATGCAGTTGAGCCACGGTATCTACTACACCTTCTACTCGATTCATCTCGCCGAGGTCGGCTATTCGACCTCGGCGATCGGCGCACTCTGGGCGCTCGGGGTCATCGCCGAGGTCTTGGTTTTTCTGATCATGCGCGGTCTGCTCGAACGCTTCAGCGCGCGCCATGTGTTGCTCTGGAGTCTGGCCATCGCGGTGCTGCGCTGGCTGCTGATCGGGAGCTTCGTCGCGATCCCGGCGATCGCGATCGGTGCCCAGCTGCTGCATGCCGCCACGTTCGGAACCTTCCATGCCGGCGCGATTCATCTGGTCCATCAATACTTTCGCGGGCGCACCCAGGGGCGCGGTCAGGCACTCTATAACAGCATCAGTTTCGGGGCGGGCGGTGCGGCCGGCAGTTTGATCGGCGGGATACTCTGGAGCGCTCAAGGCGCCGCCGTCACCTTCGGGGTTGCCGCCGGTGCGGCCGCGC
>JBGSKP010000114.1:0-4569 GCA_041741175.1 Thiocapsa sp.
GCCGACGCCGGATCCGCACGCCCTGTCACTGGGACTGAACATGCTGCGCGACGAGGATTTCCGTGGCCGCCTGCCCGACATCCGCTGCCCGGCGCTCTGGCTGTTCGGAACCCATGACGCGCTGGTTCCCCCGGCCGTCGCCGAGCGCGTCGAGACCCTGATGCCGGGCGCACTCACCGCCATCATTCCGGGCGCGGCGCACGCACCGCATCTCTCCCACCCCGAGCAGACCCGCGATCTCATCGCAGCCTTCCTCGCGCGATTGGATGCACCCGCACAACCCACCGACCTGGAGTACAGCGCGCCATGACGCCGATCGACAAGCGACGGGCACGGCGCAACTTCGATCGAGCCGCCGCGCGCTATGACAGCGTCGCAGTACTCCAGCGCGAGATGGCCGATCGGCTACTCGAACGACTCGACTACGTGCGCCTTGAGCCGCAGCGCGTGCTTGACCTCGGCGCCGGGACCGGATATGCCATCGAGGCGCTACATCGGCGTTATCGCAAGGCGCGGGTCATCGCTCTGGACTTCGCCCAAGGTATGCTGTTGCAGGCGCGGCGCAGAGGTCGCTGGCTGCGCCGACCGCTGTGCCTGTGCGCGGATGCCGAGTCGCTGCCGCTCGCCGACGGCGCGGTCGACCTAATCGTGTCCAATGCCACCTTTCAATGGTGCAACGCACTGGACCGCACCTTCTCGGAATGTCTGCGAGTCCTGCGTCCGGGTGGACTGCTGATGTTCACCACCTTCGGACCGGATACGCTACGCGAGCTGCGCCAGGCTTGGGCCGAGGTCGACGGCGCCACGCACGTGAACCCCTTTTTCGACATGCACGACGTCGGCGACGCCCTGGTCCGGGCGAAGTTCGCCGATCCGGTGATGGACGCCGAGCATGTCACCCTGACCTACAGCGGTGTGCAGGATTTGATGCAGGACCTGAAGGTGTTGGGCGCGGTCAACGCGACGCTGGATCGCCCGCGTGGACTGACCGGTCGCGCCCGCCTTGCGGCATTGGGTCAGGCCTACGAGATCCATCGCAGCGAGGGCCGCGTGCCCGCCAGCTACGAAATCGTCTATGGCCACGCCTGGGCCCCCGAGCAGAAGCCAGCGGATGGCGGCATCGCCATCCCGATCAGCGCCATTACGCGCCGCGATCGCACCGGCGCGGCAGCTGATCGCCGTACCGGACGACCACCGATCATCTGAACCTAAGCAGGTGACCGCCATGCCCGGCTTTTTCGTGACAGGCACGGACACCGACTGCGGTAAGACCGAGATCAGTCTCGGCCTCATGGCCGCGCTCCAGACAACCGGGAGCAGCGTGCTCGGGATGAAACCGGTCGCCTCCGGTTGCCGCCAGGAACCCACCGGACTGCGCAACCAGGACGCCGTTCGCCTGCTGGCACAAGGCAGCTCGGAGGCGCCCTACGCACTGGTCAATCCCTATGCCTTCGCGCTTCCGGTCGCTCCGCATATCGCCGCCGCCGAGGTCGGCATCCAGATCAGCCTGGCCAGGATCGACGAGGCATTCTGGACACTCGCCGGCGCGGCCGATTGCGTGATCGTCGAGGGAGTCGGCGGCTGGCGGGTCCCGTTGGGCTCCGATCTCTTCGTCAGCGACATCCCGACGACGCTCGGACTACCGGTGATCCTGGTGATCGGGCTGAAGCTCGGCTGTCTCAACCATGCCCTGCTGAGCGCGGAGAGCATCCGACTCACGGGTGGTGTCCTGATCGGCTGGGTCGCCAACACGATCGAACCGGCCATGCTGTACCGCGACGCCAATCTCGCCACACTCGCCGCACTGATCGAAGCGCCTTGCCTGGGGGTCGTCCCCTGGCTTGCGGATCCGGATCCGCATGAGCTGGCCGGATACCTGCATCCGGAATTGATCGATCTGCAGCCCAGACACACCGCCAGGCTCGCCACCACCACGAGGCGAACGCGCAACCGCGGCCCGTAACCGCGCGCAGCCAGGTACAGATCCGGACGCGCATCCGGACGCGCATGTCGGCGCGTTGTCGGCTATCCTTGCGTGCCGTTTGGCTCCCATCCCTTTACCGTCAACCTGGCCATCAGCAGGATCCGGAATGATCGAACAGCCGCTGCTACCTGTAACACGTCCGCATCCGCTAGGCGGAACAGTTCCCCATCCGCTCGGCGGAACACGCCCGCGCCCGATCGGTACCGCGCCGTCGGCCCGCTCTCCACGCCTGGCCGCGGCCGGCCTGGCGATTGCCGCCATCCTGCTCGCACCCCTCGCCGTCGCCGACCCGGTCGATCAGGTGCAGGATCTTGCGAAGGCGAGCCTGCTGCTCCAGGAAGACGGCCTCGATCGGATCGCGACACGCCCCGATACACCGCGGATCCCTGCGTCCACCATGAAGCTCCTGACCGCCTTCGCCGCGCTCGAAACCTGGGGCCGCAATCATCGTTTCCAGACCGACTTCTTCACCGACGACGACGGCTGGCTGTGGGTGAAGGGCTACGCGGATCCCTATCTGGTTTCGGAGGAATTGGACAAGGTCGTGCGCGCCCTCGCCGCGAAAGGCCCCCGCCGGGTGACGGGTATCGGTCTGGACGACAGCTTTTTCAGTCCGGACGTGGAGATCGCCGGACGCTCATCCAGCGACAACCCGTATGACGCGCCCGTAACCGCCCTGGCGGCCAACTTCAACACCGTCAACCTGGTGCGCACGGGCGACAGCATCAAGAGTGCAGAGCCGCAGACCCCGCTGACCGATTCGGCCAGACGCTTCGGCATGGCCGGCGCCGCCGGCAAGCAACGCGTGAATCTGCGCGAGCGCGACAAGGCACTGCGCTATTTCGGCGAGTTGCTGGCCGCCAAGCTCGAGGACGTCGGCATCGAGGTCGGCCCGGAGCAGCGCGTCGGCGCCATGCCGCGCGACGCCGAGCGGATCTACCGCCACGCCAACAGCCGGACCGTCGCCGAAATGACCGCACCGATGCTCGAGTACTCAAACAATTTTATCGCCAACGCCTTCTTCCTGGGATTGGCCAGTCCACAAGGCAACGGCCAGGTCAGCATGAGCGGCGCGAAGCGCGCCATGGCCGATTTTGCCCGCAAGCGTTTGGGTTGGAAGGACTTCACGATCGATGACGGGGCAGGCCTGTCGCGCGCCAATCAGATCAGCGCCAGACAGATGGTCGATCTACTGGACGCCTTCGTCCCCTATCGCGATCTCATACCGGTGCAGGACGGCAACCCGTCAGTCCGCGCCAAGACCGGCACGCTGCGAGGCGTCAGCACCTATGCAGGCTATGTGCGCCGGGGCGCCGACTGGGAACCCTTCGCCCTGCTGATCAACGAGCCGGTCGATGCCGATCTGCGAAAGCGCGTGGCCAGTGCCTTGGCCCGCTGACCCAACAGACTCGCGAACCAGGACCTCACCTTGAGCCATCCCACCTCAGGATCCCCGCGCCGGAGCCCGGGACGCCGCCCCGCCGGTCTTATCCTCGTGATACTGGCTCTAGCACCGGTGATCGCCGGGTGCGCGCTTATGCCGGTCGCCGACAGCGGCTCCAGCCTGCCCGAGGTTGCGCTGGCGGGCGGTTTCCCCTATCGCAGCGATGCCTCCGGCTTCCCCTCGCTGGCGCCGTTGATGCGCCGGGTGACGCCGGCCGTCGTGAATATCTCGGTGGAATCCCAGGTGCCTCTGGATAATCACCCCTTCCTGCGCGATCCGGAGTTTCGCCGCTTTCTCGATCGCTTCGACCTGCCCGCACCCGAGGACGGGGAGATGGAGCAGCGCCAGAGCGTTGGCTCCGGGGTCATTGTCGATGCCGCCCGCGGCTATGTGATGACCAACGACCATCTGCTCAAAAACGCCACCGAGATCCGCGTGACGCTCAAGGACAGACGCAGCTTCCGTGCGCAGCGTATCGGCTCGGATTCCGCCTCGGACGTGGCCGTGCTGAAGATTCCGCCGGTGAGCGTCGCGCCTCTGCGTTTGGGAGACTCGGGCCGACTCGAGGTTGGCGATTTCGTGATCGCGATCGGCAACCCGTTCGGTTTGGGCCAGACGGTGACCTCGGGGATCGTCAGCGCGGTCGGCCGCAGCGGGATCGCCGGCAACCGCATCGGCGAGCTGATCCAGACCGACGCCTCGATCAACCCGGGCAACTCGGGCGGTCCCCTGATCAACCTTGCCGGCGAGGTGGTCGGGATCAACACCGCACTGATCGGACCCAGCGGAGGAAACGTCGGCATCGGCTTCGCGGTACCCAGCAATCGTGCGCGCGCCGCGCTGGATCAGGTGCTGCGCCAGCAATGAACCAGGATGATCCTGCGACCCTGACGCCGCGCACCCGCTGAGGTCCAGACGACCTGGAGACCATTCCTTTGGCAGCGCTCGGGGCCGTGCTGGTCCTGATCGCAGCACGCAACCTCGCCCGCATCCCGCTGGGCATTTGGCAGATCATGGGCCTCGGCGCGCTTGGCGTCCTGCTCACCGGCGCCATCTCGCCGGCGGCGGCCTGGTCGGCAATCGACTGGCAGGTCATGGGGTTCCTCTTCGGCGTCTTCGTGCTGGGTCACGCCCTGGTCGA